>DASYXX010000226.1:0-3843 GCA_035934395.1 Streptosporangiaceae bacterium | reverse complement strand
TCTTCAATCGGCCACCTGTGATGCACCTGTAACTGGGTCGCTTTTTATGGCGATGCCTGTGGGTGGGCCGATAGTGAATGCGGGAGCGCTGTTGCAGGCGGCAGCCATGGTGGCTCGGCTTGGGCCTGTGGTAGGTGAGCCAGATGCGACCGAGCGCCGGGTGAACGGTGGCTCTTCAGCTGCGGGTCTGGACGAGGCTGCCGGCGGAGCGCCGGGCTGCTGCGGTGGCGCTGCTGGCGATGCTGGCGGCCCGGGCGGCGGCCGGCCCGCCGGGAGGCGGGCGCGATGAGCCTGGACAGGTACCGGCTGTGGGGCCAGTCGCAGGAGAAGATCCGGTCCGAGCACCGGGACCGGGCTGCGGTGGTGTATGTGCGCCAGTCCAGCAGGCAGCAGGTTGTTGAGCATTCCGAATCGACGCGGTTGCAGTACGCGCTGGCGGAGCGGGCTGCGGCGCTGGGCTGGGCGCGGTCGCGGATCGTGGTGATCGACGACGACCTGGGGGTATCGGCCGCGACGGCCGGTGCGCGGGCGGGCTTTGCCCGGCTGGTCACCGAGGTCACGATGGGTCGTGTCGGCATCGTGCTGGGCATCGAGATGTCCCGGCTGGCGCGCACCGGCCGGGACTGGCATCAGCTGCTGGAGCTGTGCTCGCTGTCGGGGGTGCTGCTGGCCGACCCGGATGGTGTCTATGATCCGGGGTTCTACAACGACCGGCTGCTGCTGGGGCTGAAGGGGACGATGAGCGAGGCAGAACTGTACCTGATCCGGCAGCGGATGCTGTCGGGCAAGCTGGCCAAGGCCGAGCGCGGCGAGCTGGCGATCCCGCTGCCTATCGGGTACGTCCGCCGCCTGTCCGGGGAGGTTGTCTTGGATCCGGACGAGCAGGCCCGGCATGTGGTCGGGCTGGTCTTCGAGACCTTCACCCGGCTGGGGACCCTCAACGCGGTGCTGCGCTACCTGGTCGAACATGAGGTCCAGCTGCCGGTCCGGACGCACAGCGGCCCGGCCAAGGGGGAACTCGAGTGGCGGCGCCCGAACCGGGAGACGCTGCAGATCATGCTGCACAACCCGGTCTACGCCGGGTATTACGCCTACGGCCGCCGCCAGGTCGAGCCGCGCCGGAAGGTGCCGGGACGGCCCGGCACGGGGCGGGTGGTCAAAAGCAGTGACGAGTGGCTGGTGTTGTTGCCGGGCCGGCTGCCCGCCTACATCACCCCCGGGCAGTACGAGGCCAACGTGGCGCGGATGGCGGCCAACCGGCAGACCGCCGCCACGCCGGGCGCGCCGCGGGACGGGTCGGCGCTGCTGTCCGGGCTGCTGCGCTGCGGCCGCTGCGGCGGGCATCGCATGTCGGTGCGCTATCACGACGGCTCTCGCCGCCCAGACTCCGCGCACGGGTACGTGTGCGCCTTCTACCAGGTCAACTACGGGACCGGCGGGCCGTGCCAGCACATCGCCGGCCCTGCCTTAGATGCTCACGTGACCGGGCAGGTCCTGGCCGCGGTGGCGCCGGCCGCGCTGGAGGTCTCCATCGCAGCCGCGGCCCAGTCCGAGGCCGAGCGGGCCAGCCTCGACAGGCTGTGGCGCCAGCGGCTAGAACGCGCCCGCTGCGCCGCCGACCGGGCCCGCCGCCAGTACCAGCTGGCCGAACCAGAAAACCGCCTGGTCGTCCGGCAGCTGGAAAAAGAATGGGAGGCCGCCCTCGCCGACGCCGGCCGGCTGGAGGCCGACTACCAGCGGTTCACCGAACAACAGCCCAAGACACTCAGCGCCTCGCAGCGCGCGGCCATCCAGGCCCTGGCCAGCGACCTGCCGAGGGTCTGGAACGCCCCGTCCACCACCCAGGCCGACCGTAAGGAACTGCTGCGCATCCTGATCGACAACATCACCGTCGCGGTCGCCGGGGCCAGCGAGCTGGTCGACGTCACCATCACCTGGGCCGGCGGGCACCAGACCACCGGGCAGGCCGTCCGCCCCGTCGCCCGCCTGGACCAGCTGTCGTACTACCCGGCCCTGCTGGCCCGCGTCACCGAGCTCACCCAAGCGGGACGCACGAATCAGCAAATCGCCGACGTCCTCAACAACGAAGGATTCCGCCCGCCCAAGCGGACCAGCCGGTTCACCGGCCAGCAGGTCCGCACCCTGATCAGCCAGCGCGGCATCCGCGGCCAGAGCAAAGGCCGGCCCGCCGTGCTCACCAGCCTGGCAGCAGGCCAATGGTCGGTCCCCAGCCTGTCCGCCGAGCTGGGAATGCCCACCGCCAGCATCTACAACTGGATTTACCGCGGATGGATCACCGCCCGGCACGCCCCCGGCACCAAGAACTGGGTCATCACCGCAGACGCCGCGCAGATGCAGCAGCTCCGCGAGCGAAGAGCCCGCCCGGCAGGCTTCTACAGCCGCGCCCGCTGGACTCAGCAAGCCACGCCGGTGACCTCGAGAGAAGGAGCCCAGCAGTGAAACACGAACACGACTTGATGTGCACTACAGGTGGCCCACCTCCACGGTCCAGCGGCGCCCGGCGGTTTTCACCAGGGTGGCCAGCGGGACCTGGTGCGGGGCGTAGCAGCGGTAGAAGGCCAGTTCCCCGGTGCGCGGGGTGCGGCGGATCAGCAGCCAGCGGCGCCCCGGGCGGGGGTCGCTGATGCTGATCCAGGCCCAGTCGTGGTAGCGGTGGCCCCTGGCGCCTTCCCCGGCGGACAGCCGCTGCCAGGCACGCGGGGGCAGGCGGGCGGCGAGCTTGTCCGCGCGGATAGCATGCCCGGCCCCGGCGGGCACCTGGTGATCGCACGACACGGCCAGCACGTAACGAAGATGGGTGTCTTCCAGCCAGGCCCGCAGCGGCCCGTTATCCCCGTAAGCCTCATCGCCGGCGGTCCAGGCGAACGGCACCCCGGCGGTGATCGTCCGCTCGATCATCCGCCGGGCCAGCTGCGGCTTAGTCGCGAACCCGGCGGCAGCGGGGATCCCGGCGGCCTTGCAGCGGGCCGGGTCACCGGTCCAGGACCGGGGCAGGTACAACTCCCGGTCGATCAGCGCGTGCCCGGCCGGGGCTGCGTAGCTCAGGTAGACGGCGACCTGGGCGTTCTCGATCCGCCCGGCGGTTCCGGTGTACTGGCGCTGGACGCCGGCCGTCCCGGTTCCTTTCTTAAGGTCACCGGTTTCGTCCACGACCAGCACCGCATCCGGGTCGCCTAACTGGCCGGCGACGTAACTGCGCAGGTCATCGCGGACCCCGTCGGCATCCCACCGTGCCCGCGCCAGCAGGTGCTGCATCCCGTCCGGCGTGGCGTCCCCGGCCTGCTCAGCGATTGTCCAGCAGTTCTTGCGCGGCAGTTCGGCCAGCAGGCCCAGCACGAACGCACGCGCCCGGCGCCGCGGCTCCACCCGGCGGAACCGCGAGCCGACCTGGAGCATCATGTCCTCGAATGCCCCGAGCCAGCGGTCCGGGTCTACGCTGTGGCCAGCGGCCACCGCAAGATCGTTATGAGTCGTCACAAACCATGATGATCAAACGGTGGCCGTCCCGTATTCCCGCACCGCCAGACCGCAAGATCACGATCTACGGCTGGAGTACTAGTTGGAACAGCGTATCGCTGACGTTATGGCTGCAGTTTGGTTGTCACGCGTGATTGACCCGTTCCGAGCAGCCGCGGCTCTGCCAGTGACAGACGGCCTAATGAATCGTGACGGCGAGTATGCGGGCGATGCTGCCAGCAAAGCGGGGAAGGGCATCAGGGTCCCCGGCGCATCGGGTCGGGTTGAGTTCTCCGATCGACAGCGCTCGCACCCGCGGATCTCGCGCTGCCAGCTGGAGCGCCAGTTCGGCCTGGTCGAGGGTAG
>DASYXX010000186.1:0-3278 GCA_035934395.1 Streptosporangiaceae bacterium | reverse complement strand
GGGGTAGCGGCCGGGCCCTTCGGCGGCGGGACGGCAGGCGCGACGGCCGGCACGGCGGGTCCGGGCGTGGCACGCTCGATGGCGGCCCAGCCGGTGTCCCGCTCCCGCTCGGCCCGCTCGGTCTTCCCCCCGCCGCGGAGCCCGAAGAGCCGCTTGGCGAGTAGCAGGTAGATAACAATGAGGAGGTTGATCACCAGCGCGAGCACCTTCAGCCAGGAAACGCCCCTGATCAGCTCGCGGATCTCAAACGGCACGAAAACGGCCGTCGCGACGAAGGTCAGGTACTCGGCCCACCGGCGGCCCAGCCACAGCCCGACCGCCTCGGTGCCCTCCAGCACGGCGTAGGCCGCCACGCCCGCCGCGACGAGGTAGAGGTTCGTGGTGCTGAAGGTGAACAGCCGCCTCAGGTCGTGCACGATCCCGTGATTGCTGTTGTTGACCGGCCCGCCGAGCCCGCCCTGCAGGTCCTTGACGATGCGCGTGAAGTCCGCGTTCAGCACGGCCTTGTCGCGGGCGAACAGGAACAGAGCCACGGCGAGGATGGCCAGCACCAGGAAGTGCAGCACCCGGTCCAGCGCGATCAGCCGCAGCACGTACCGGTCCCGGAGCGGGCGGCCGCGCAGCGGCAGCATCACCTCCTCGCGGCGCGGCGGGTACTGGGCGGCCGGCTGGCGGGGCGGGCTCAGCGCCACCCACGAGTCGCAGCGCAGGCACCGGTACCAGCGCAGGCCGCCCGCCTCGCGGGCGAACACGCTGTCCTCGTCGCGCAGCCGAGCAGCGTCGGTGCCGAGAAGCTCGTGGCCATGCAGGCCGCAGTCGATCAGCTCATAGCGGAGCTTCGGCCGGTAGCGCCGCGGACGCTCGGTCCCCGGCGGTGCCACCGGTCCATCTTGGGCTTCAGCGCTCACTCCAGATGGGTTACCACATCTTGGCGCCCCGCCATAGGGGGCGCGCTAGCCGGCGACCGCGGGCCGGGAGTGCCCGGGAACGACGGGCTCGCCGCACGACTCGCACACCAGCCGGGCGTTGAGCGGGTGACCGCAGCGGTGGGTGAAGACCGCCGGCGGCCCGTCCGCGCCGGCCAGGTGGCGGTCGCCCCACTGACGCAGGGTCAGGATGACCGGGTAGAGATCCTGGCCGACATCGGTCAGGTAGTACTCGAAGCGGGCCGGGTGATCGGAGTACGGCCGGCGTTCGAGGATCCCCGCGCCGACCAGGGTCCGCAGCCGGGCGGCGAGCGTGTCTCGCGGCGCGCCGGTCCTCCGGATCATCTCGTCGAACCGGCGGTTGCCGAGAAACACCTCGCGCACGGCCAGCAGGGCCCACTTCTCCCCGACGATGTCGAGCGTGCGGGCCACCGAGCACACCCGTGGCTGGGTCGGTGAAGGCGCCACGGCCTCAGCATACCTAGTGGGTCGGTTTTCTGGACGCACGGGGATCAGCGGGTGACTGGGCGACCGACGGCTTCGGGATGGCCAGCCCGGATCGATCAGCATCCGTGCGCGGCGTGGCGGTCAGCAGGCCGCCGGAGACCATGCCTGCGCCCGCCATGAACGCCGTGATCACGACCACGGCGCGGCGGAACGCGTCCACCGGGTCACCCGGAGCAGTGCGGGACAGGACCGCGATCAGGCTCGCGACGCCGAGGACGGTGCCGATCTGGCGGGCCATGTTGAGGATTCCGCTGCCGGTGCCGAAGCGGGCCGGGGCTAGTGAGGCGGTGCCCGCACCGATGAGCGAGGGAATCGTCAGGCCGACACCCACGCCGCCGATCAGCTGGGCGGGCAGAAGATGGGTCAGGTAGGCCGACTGGGCCTGGATCTGGGTCAGCCAGTACACCTGGCCGGCGACGTTGAGAGCGCAGCCGATCACCGCCACCCGGCCAGGCCCATGCAGGCGGGCGGCCAGGCGCGGAGCGACGAACCTGGCGACCGGAAAGACTATGAAGGGACCTGGCGCAATGGCCAGGCCCGCCAGGAGCGCTGAGTAGTGCCACACCCCGGTGAGGAACTCCACGGCACTGAGCACGAACGCCCCGAAGCCGGCGTAATAGAGGATCGAGGCAGCGAAGGCGCCGCTGAACGTCCGCGAGCGCAGCAGCCCGAGCTCGATGACCGGTGAATGATGCCGCAGCGACCGCGCCACCAGGGCTGCGCCGCAGGCCGCCGACGCGAGCAGCAGGCCGATGAAGCTCCGCGAGCCCCAGCCCCAGCCGGGCGCCTTGATCAGGGCCAGGGCGAGCAGCCCGACGGCGAGCGCGAGCAAGGCGGCACCGATCAGGTCCGGTCGACCCTGAGCGCGCTCATCCCTGCTCTCGGGCACTACGCGGATGGCGAGCAGCACTGCGGCCAGCCCGACCGGCAGGTTGATCCAGAACACCCATCGCCAGCTGACCTGCACCAGGCTTCCGCCGACCACGGGACCAAGCGCCGCGCCCACGGCGCCGACGCCCGTCCAGGTGCCGATGGCCTGGCCGCGGATGCTAGCGGGGACGGAGGACAGCACGAGCGACAGCGAGGCCGGCGTCATCAGGCCGGCCCCGGCCGCCTGGATGACCCGCGCGGCGATCAGCACCGCCACTCCCGGTGCCAGACCGCACAGGAGGGAACCGACGCTGAACGTCACGAGACCGGCGACGAAAACCCGGCGGCGCCCGACCCTGTCGGCCCAGCGCCCGGCCGGCACCAGCAAGGCCGCAAAGACGATCGTGTAACCGTTAAGGACCCAGGAGAGGGTGCCGAGGCTGGTTCCCGGGTACTGCCGGCCGATGTAGGGGAATGCCAGGTTGACGATGAACAGGTCGAGACTGGACATGAACACCGCGAGGGACAGGGCGACGAGCACCCACCTGACCTGAGACCCGCCCCGCGACCTCCCGAGATCCGCCATGGGCCCGCCTCCTGGTTAGTCCGGAATCTGGACCAACTCTAACGGGCGGGGTCGGGGTGCGTCCAGAAGATGGACGCACTGCTCCGGTACCCGGTCGCTGGCGGCCCAGGAACCCGCCGCGGACGGCCCTCGGAACTCCGTTTGGGCAGCCGTTCCTCCGTTCTAGGTAATGGTTCTGGATCCAATCTCGTAACTAGACGTAGCTGAGTGAGCACAGCGTGTATAACTAGAACCCACGCGGCGCACAGGGCCCGGCGAGCCGGGCCAGGGGGGCGGCGCCGCGTTGAAACAGGGGGGACCGCGAGTCGCGGAGGGGGACCCTCGTCCAGGACCGCGAGGTCCGAGATCGCCCGGCCGGGCGCGGTCGGGATGACCGCCGGACCGCCGGG
>DASYXX010000180.1:0-5235 GCA_035934395.1 Streptosporangiaceae bacterium | reverse complement strand
GGCCGGCCGCCCACGCCGCCTGGCGAGATGCTGCTGGAGGAGTTCATCCGGCCGTTGGGCATGACCCAGGCGGAGCTGGCGGACCGGATTGGGGTTTCTTATGTGCGGCTGAACGAGATCGTCAACGGCAGGCGCGGCATTACCCCCTCGACGGCCCTGCGGCTGGCCAAGGCGCTCGGTACAACCCCCCAGTTCTGGCTTAACGGCCAGCTCGCGCTCGACCTGTACCGGGCGTCCCACGATGAGGAGGAACTCCGCCAGCTAGAACGTATCGAGCCGGTCTCGCGTTGAACTCGAGCCCGGCGTCCAGGCGAGACGGTCGAAGATCATGGCCCCAAGGGCCTGGTCTCAAATGTGGTCTCATTCACCCCGGTCCGCCACCGTTCACCGGCGGTCACCCGGATCGTGCTCGCGCAGGTCACGGACGGTGGCGGCCATTGGTGAACGCTTGCCAGCACACTTGGAAAGCGTGTTGGGTGCAAGCCCTCGCGAGTTCGAATCTCGCATCCTCCGCCACGCTGACCTGCCGGACCACCGGTCAGTGGCCGCTAACGAGTGGGCTCATTTTGTCCTGTGGGCTCATTTGATGGGCTCATTCCCCCCGCCGCGGGCGTGCCGCCGCTGATACCAGCCGCTGCGGTTATGCCTGGTCAGAGGCATCACGGACAGGCCTGAACGGAGGAGCGCACGCCGTCAAGGCGTGCCCCCCCAGCGGCCGCTGGCTCCTGCGCACAAGGGTGTCCACAGGGCAACTGGCAGCGCAGGGTGAGGATGCAGGCCGGGCATCCCGCCGACCGGACGGCCGTGCTACCCGTACCCCCGATTCGGGTGCTGCCGCCATGGTTCATCCGGCCCCGCGCCGGGAGCCTTGAGGCATGGATATTCCTGCTTTCTGCGAGGTGTCGCGATGATCGAGGCACGTAACCTGACCAAGCGCTACGGGGACAAGGTCGCGGTGGACGACCTGTCCTTCAGCGTCGCCCCCGGCACCGTGACCGGCTTCCTCGGCCCGAACGGTGCAGGCAAATCCACCACGATGCGCCTGCTGCTCGGGCTTGACCGCCCTAACAGGGGCCGGGCGGTCATCAACGGGAAGCCGTACCAGGACTTGCCAGCGCCGCTGCGCACAGTCGGCGCGCTGCTCGAGGCGCAGGCGGTGCACAAAGGCCGCAGCGCCTACAATCATCTGCTCTGCCTGGCACAAACCCAAGGCATTCCCGAACGGGCTGTGGTTTCTGTCATCCGCATGGCGGGCCTGGAGGGGGTGGCGAAGAAGCGGGCCGGCGGTTTCTCCCTGGGCATGGGCCAGCGTCTTGGCATCGCCGCCGCGCTGCTCGGCAACCCGAACGTGCTCCTGCTCGACGAGCCAGTCAACGGGCTCGACCCCGAGGGGGTGCTGTGGATCAGGAACCTGATGAAGCAGCTCGCGGCCGAAGGCAAGACCGTCTTCGTCTCCAGTCACCTGATGAACGAGATGGCCGTCACGGCTGACCACCTGATCGTCATCGGGCGGGGGCGGCTGCTGGCGGACTGCTCGACCGCTGAGTTCATCGACCGGCACTCGGAGCAGCAGGTGCTGGTCCGGACCCCGGACGCGGTTCAGCTTTCTGAGCTAGTGGCGCGCGAGGGCGGGCAGGCGCTATCGGACGGCGGCGACACGCTGACCGTGCACGGCATGGCGGCGACGCGCATCGCCGAGCTTGCCGCGTGGGCACGGATCGTCGTCTACGAGCTGACCCCGCAGCGCGCCTCGCTGGAAGAGGCGTTCATGGAGATGACCGCGGGCAGCCGGGAGTACGGCGGGCACGGCCCCGCCACCGCCGCCCCGGACTACGAGTTCGACAGGAGCTCGTCATGACTACCCCGACACTGGACTGGGTCGCCGTCGAGCCCGTTCCCGCAGTGACCGGCTTCGGCCGCCTGCTGCGCGCCGAGTGGACGAAGATCCGCTCAGTGCGCTCGACCGCCTGGTCGCTTGTTCTCCTGGCGGTCGCGGCCATCGGCCTCAACACCCTCGTCGTCGGCCTGGCCATCGCGAACTGGAGTACCACGAGCGCCTCGACCAAGGCCACTTACGCCGCCGACCCCACCGGGTTCCTCGCCGCCGCGCTCGGTATCGCCGAGATCCCGCTGTGCGTGCTCGGCGCGCTGGTGATCACCAGCGAGTACTCCACCGGCATGATCAGGTCGAGTGCGCTCGCCGTGCCGCGGCGGGTGCCCATGGTCGGCGCGAAGGCCGTCGTGTTCGGGGTGCTCGCGTTCATCGTGGGGGAAGTGGTGGGATTCGCGTCCTACCTCATCGCCCAGGCCATCATCGGCACCCGCCTCCCGGAGTCGCTCAGTGATCCGTCCACCCTCCGGGCGGTCTTCGGCGTCGGCATGTACCTCGCCGTGCTCGGCCTGTTCTCGTTCGCCATCGGCGCGCTCGTCCGGCACACCGGCGCCGCGATCACCATCGCGGTCGGCTTCCTGGTCGTGCTCTCCCCGCTCGCCGGGCTGCTGCCGGGGAGCGTGGGCCACCACGTCCAGGACTACCTGCCAGGCAACGCCGGGCTGATGATCACGCGCGCGCATCAGGAGGCGGGCAACCTGCTGTCGCCGTGGCAGGGCTTCGGGGTGATGTGTATCTGGACCGCCGTGCTCCTAGGGGCGGCCACGTATGCGCTCAAGCGCCGCGACGTGTGATTTCCGGCGGAAGAGGAGAATGACGTCATGCGCACGTTCCTTCGGGCGCCCTTCGCGCGGCGCAGGTGGGCCGAGCTGCTGTACGCGGTCGCCTGCCTGCCCCTGGGCATCGCCGGGTTCGTCTTCACGGTGGTCACGACACTGTTCGGCGTGGCGATTTCGCTCAGTGTCACGGGCTTGCTGGTGGGGGCGCCGCTGATCGCGGTGTGCTCGCTGATCGCGCGGCGCCTCGGCCAGCTGCACCGAAGCATGGCGCGCCGACTGCTGGGGGTGCGGGTAGAAGCGCCTGCACCCTTCCAGCCGCTGCCCGGCGTCATCGGCTGGCTGAGGTCGGCGATTACCGACGTGACCGGGTGGCGGGCACGGGCCTACCTGCTGCTGAAGTTCCCCGTCGCGATCGCGAGCTTCCTCGCCGGCGTCGTCCCCCTCGGGTACGGGCTTGCCTTCGTGTTCAGCCCCGTGGCCTGGGGCCTCTTCGGTCACGATGGTCAGACGGTCAATGACCACGGCGTGATCCGGCACTCCTTTGTCCAGTACGGCACCTTCTACTTCGACACCTGGCCGAAGATGTGGCTGCTCGTCGCGCAGGGCGTGGTCGCGCTGCTGCTCGCGCCCTGGCTCCTGCGCGCTGTGCTGCTGCTAGACCGGGGACTGATCTACGGCCTGCTCGGCCCGGTCTCGCTGACCGAGCGGGTACGGGACCTGGAGCAGACAAGGGCGCATGCGGTGGACGACGCGGCGGCGCGGCTGCGCGGCATCGAGCGCAACCTGCACGACGGCGCGCAGGCGCAGCTGGTCACGGTCGCGATGAAGCTGGGCCTGGCCAAGGAGAAGCTCGGCGGCGGCCTGGTCGGAGTCAGGCCGGAGGTCGACATCGCGCGTGCCTACGAGCTGGTGGACACCGCGCAGCGTACCGCCGCCGAGGCGATCAACGAGCTGCGCGACCTGGCCCGCGGCATTCACCCGCCGGTTCTCGACAGCGGCCTGGATGCGGCCCTGGCAACGCTGGCGTCGCGCAGCGCGCTGCCGGTGGAGCTGGTCGTGGATGTGCCGGAGCGGCCGTCGGCGGCGGCTGAGACCATCGCATACTTCTGCGCGGCGGAACTGCTGACCAACGTGGCCAAGCACAGCGGCGCCCGGCGCGCGGTCCTCGAGGCGGTCCAGGTGCCCGGGATGCTCCGGGTGCGGGTGACTGACGACGGCACGGGCGGCGCGCGCCTGGACGGCGGCAGCGGCCTGCGCGGGCTGGCGGACCGGCTGCGCACAGTCGATGGGCGGCTGAACATCAGCAGCCCGCGCGGCGGCCCCACTGTCGTCACCGTCGAGATGCCCTCGCGCACGTGAGAGGGCTCGTGTCGATCTCCCCTCGCAGCCGTGCGAGGGCCTCGAGGAGCTGAGGGAGCCGCGATGCGCATCGTGATCGCCGAGGACTCCGTGGTTCTCCGGGCCGGGCTCGTCGAGATCCTCGCCGACCGCGGTCACGAGATAGCGGCCGCCGTCGGCGACGCGGACGCGCTGCGCGCCGCCGTCGCCGCGCACCGCCCCGACGTCACCGTGGTCGACGTGCGGATGCCGCCCACGCACACCGACGAGGGCCTGCGCGCCGCGATCGCGCTGCGCCGGGATTACCCGGGGCTCGGTGTGCTCGTGTTCTCCCAGTATGTGGAGACTCGCTACGCCGCCGAGCTGCTTGGCGTGCGGTCCGGGGGAGGCGCGGCGGGCGTCGGCTACCTCCTCAAGGACCGGGTCGTCAACATCAGCGAGTTCTTCGACGCGCTGGCCAGGGTGGCGGCGGGCGGCACGGCCCTGGACCCCGAAGTCGTCACCCAGCTCGTCGGCGCCAGCTCGCACGTCAGCGCGATCGCCACGCTCACCGGGCGGGAGCGCGAGGTCCTCGGCCTGATGGCGGAGGGCCGCTCCAATAGTGCCATCGCGCGCAGCCTCGTCATCTCCGAGCGGGCAGTCGAGAAGCACGTCGGCAGCATCTTCACCAGGCTCGACCTGCCCCCCTCGGACGCCGACCACCGCCGGGTGCTCGCGGTTCTCCGCTACCTCGAATCCTGATGGCCCATCCCGCGCTGCTGAAAGGCCGCGACCTGGCGGCCGACGGCGCCCGCGCCAACCTTATGTTCCAACGTCAGCGGTTGAGGTAGTGGAGCACGGCGAGGACCCGGCGGTGGTCATCTCCGCTGGCCGCTAGGCCGAGCTCGTCGTAGATGCGGGAGGTCTGCGATACCACGGCCTTCTCGGTGATGCAGAGGGTGCGTGCGATGGAAGCGTTACTGCGGCCTTCGGCCATGAGGGCCAACACGTCGAGTTGTCGGTCGGTGAGTTGGCGGAGACCGTTGGTCTCCTGCTCGGTGCCCGCGATCGTGTTCCCCCAGCACCCAGTCAGCCCTGCTCACCTCATCCCGCACTCCGGCCGCGGGCAAACACGCCGCCACACGCCATCCGCTATGGGTGATGTGGGACGTGAGCAGGGCTTGCGAAGGTGTGCTGAGACGGCCGAGCGCGCCGCGCCTGGGGGAGGAAGGCATGAACCGCTACCCG
>DASYXX010000176.1:0-10919 GCA_035934395.1 Streptosporangiaceae bacterium | reverse complement strand
GAGTCCATGATCAGCTGCAGGGCGTGCGGGTGGCGCACGTGGAGGCTGTTGCCGCAGCCGGTGTAATCCAGGTAGGCCTGCGGGTTATCGGGGGCGAGCTGGTAATAGGCGGCGTGGTCGATACCGCGGAACGAGAGCGTCGGGCCCAGCGCACCGGACTCCGCCGTGTGGTTGTATACCACATCGAGGATCACCTCGATGCCGGCCTCGTGCAGGGCCTTGACCATCGCCTTGAACTCGGCCACCATCCCGTCGGGCGCGCCGAGGGCTCGGGAGGGCGAGGGCTGGGCGGGCGGGAATGAGGAGTACCGGTTGTCCGGCGCGAGGAACGCGATCGTGTTGTAACCCCAGTAGTTGGTCAGGCCGCGCCGGACCAGCGCGGGCTCGGGCACCGACTGGTGCACCGGCATGAGCTCAACGGCGGTCACGCCGAGCCGGGTCAGGTGCTCGATGACCGCGGGATGAGCCAGTCCCGCGTAGCTGCCCCGCTGCTCGGCCGGGATCTCCGGGTGGCGCAAGGTCAGGCCGCGGACGTGCGCCTCGTAGATCAGCGTCTCGTGGTACGGCGTGCGCGGCGGCCGGTCGTCGGCCCAGTCGAAGTACGGGTTGATCACCACGTTCCGCGGCATATACGCGGCGCTGTCGTCCGTGTTCAGCGTCGAGGGATCGCCGTGCTGGTAGGAGTACACCGCCTGATGCCAGGTGACCTCGCCGTCGACCGCCTTGCCGTAGGGGTCGAGCAGCAGCTTGGCGGGGTTGCACCGGTGACCGCGCTCGGGGCGGTAGGGGCCGTGCACCCGGTACCCGTAGCGCTGGCCGGGGCCAACGCCGGGCAGGTAGCAATGCCAGACGAACCCGTCCACCTCGGTGAGGGGGACGCGGGTTTCCTCGCTGTGCTCGGCCGCCGGGCCGTCACTGAACAGGCACAGCTCCACCTGCTCGGCAACCTCGGAGAACAGGGCGAAGTTGGTGCCCGCTCCATCCCAGGTAGCACCGAGCGGGTAAGCGGTTCCCGGCCACGCGCGCATCCGCAGACCCTACCCGCGTATGCCGGCCCGGGCGCGGTCGAGCACCGGATCGAGGTCCAGCCCGTCCGGCAGGCTGCCGAACAGCCCGCCCGGGCCGCCCGCCGGATCCGGGCCGATCCGGGAGGCGCAGAACGCGTCGGCGACGGCGGCGGGAGCGTGCCGGACCAGCAGCGCGGCCTGCATCGTCACGGCGATCTGCCCGGCCAGCCGCCTGGCCCTGTACTCGGCCCCGGCGCTGTCGGCCTCCTTGAGCTCATCGCGCAGCCTCGCCGCGGCCGTGTCGAGCCGCCGGTCGCCGCCCGCGGCGAGGTCGATCTCGGCGAGCAGCGCGTCCGCCGCGCCGGGGGCGCGCGCCAGCGCGCGGAGCACGTCCAGGGCGGTTACGTTGCCCGAGCCCTCCCAGATGGAGTTGAGCGGCGCGTCCCGGTACAGTCGCGGCATCCCCGATTCCTCGACGTAGCCGTTGCCGCCCAGGCACTCGAGCGCCTCGCCCACGGTCGCCGGCGTCCGCTTGCACACCCAGTACTTGGCGGCCGGCAGCGCCAGCCGCAGCAGGGCGGCCTCCCCGGCGTCGCCCCGGGCAGCGCGGTCGGCCGCACCCGCCAGGCGCATGGCCAGGGCGGTGGCTGCCTCCGACTCCAGGGCCAGGTCGGCCAGCACCGAGGTCATCAGAGGGTGGGAAGCCAGCTTTACCCCGAACGTGCGGCGATGGTCGGCGTGGTGCGTCGCCGTGGCGCACGCCTGGCGGATCGCGGCCGCGCTGCCGAGGACGCAATCGAGCCGGGTTGCGCTGACCATCTCGATGATGGTCGGAACGCCCCGGCCGGGCTCGCCGACGCGCCAGGCGAACGCCGCGTCGTACTCGACCTCCGATGAGGCGTTGGACCGGTTGCCCAGCTTGTCCTTGAGCCGCTGGAGGCGCATGGCGTTACGGGTGCCGTCCGGCAGGACCCGGGGGAGGAGGAAGCAGGTCAGCCCCTCCGGCGCCTGGGCCAGGACCAGGAACAGGTCGCACATCGGCGCGGAGCAGAACCACTTGTGGCCGGTGAGCTGGTAGCCCTCGCCCGCGGGCACGGCGCGGGTGGTGTTGGCGCGCACGTCCGAGCCGCCCTGCTTCTCGGTCATGGCCATGCCGGCCAGCAGGCCGGCCTTTCCGTCGGGAACCCGCAGCCCGGGGTCGTAGGTCCGGGAGGCGAGCAGCGGCGCGAAGCGGGACGCGAGCGCGGGCTCGTGGCGCAGCGGCGGGACGGCGGCGTAGGTCATGGAGATGGGGCAGCCGTGCCCGGCCTCGGCCTGCGTCCACACGTAGAACCTGGCCGCGCGGGCCACGTGAGCGCCCGGCGAGTCGTCCAGCCACGGAGCCGCGTGCAGCCCCTGGCCGACCGCCGTACTCAGCAGCTCGTGCCAGGCCGGGTGAAACTCGACCTCGTCGATGCGGTGTCCGTACCGGTCGTGCGTGCGCAGCACCGGGGGATGCTCGTTCGCCAGCCGGGCCAGTTCCTGGGTCGGCGCGGAGCCCGCGAGGACGCCGAGCTCGTGCAGGCTCGTTTCCCCGCCCTCCCCGCCCCCGCCCTCCCAGGCCGGGGCCTCCCGCCGTAGCGCCTCGAGCAAGGCCGGGTCGTCGGCCACGTCCCGGGTTAGCGGCGGGACCTGATTAAGAACCTCGTGCGTCACGTGCGGCATCGCGCCGGTCATGAGAACCTCCTTAGCCCATTTTCGGCATCTCCCGCCGGTGCCGCGAACGCGCGCGCCCATAAAGGCACCCCTTTTGCCCAATATACCCGATTCAAGGCGGGCGGGCGCGGACGGTGCAGGGCGCACGCGGACCGGCCGGGCGGGTGCAGGCCGCACGCGGGCCGGCCGAGCAGGTGCAGGGCGCACGCGGGCCGGCCGGGCAGGTGCAGGGCGCACGGGCCGGCCGCGCGGGCGTAGAACAGGCGGGGCGCACGCTCGGGCGGGCGCACCGAGACGGGCCGGGGACGCGCAGACCCAGTCGGGCTGGAGGCAGGCGGTCGCCGGGTCGCAGGCGAGAACTGGGCGCGGCAGGCGGGCCGTTCGAGAATGGCCCGGCAGGTCCAGGGCGGCAGGGGATCGGTCACCGGGTCGGCCGGGCACCGACCCGGGGCAGCCAGCGGGGCGGACGGGCCAGGTATGACGCATGTGCCGGTCCGGCGCCCGGGTCCGGCTGACAAAGTACCGTTAGGCACGTTATACGGCTGTTCGAGAATTCCGGGGTGCGCTGGCTGGCTGAGCTTGTCCGGGGTGCTGGCTGTGGGGTTACGGGGGGGTCCCGGCGGGCTGCGGCCGGGATCGGGCGATTGTGGTCGATGGGCCACCGACCACACTCTATGGGGGTATGGCCCATCGACCACATAGCCAGCCCGCAGCCGAAAACGGCGGAAGCCGCATAACGGGCCGAGCGTCGGCCGCCCGGTGGCGAGCGGCCCGGCACATGCGTCACATTGGCCTCGTCTGCCCCGCCGCGATTCTCGAACAGCCCGTATAACGTGCCTAACGGTACTTTCATGAGGGGTGACATGGGCCGGGAGGCTGGCGGAACGGGCAGATGCGTCACAGCGGCATCACCCGCCCCGCTGACAGCATGCCGTGGCGGCCCGAGGCTCGTGTCCCCGCTGGGACTCTCCGCAGCAATTCTTGAGCGGGCCCGTGTAACGAGCCCGGCGGTACTTCGATCACCCGGGTGCGGCGGCCGGGCGCACCGAGGGGCCTCAGTGCCCCAGCCGATACGGTGGCTGCTGGCAGGCTGGCGGTGGCCTGGAGGTATCGCTCGAGGATCACGTCGACCACCTCGGGAGCGGCGCCGAGGGCGGCGGACACGGCGTCAGCGCCTGCGGCGAGCGAGGCCTCGCGAACCCGATCGGCGAAATAGCCGGGCGCCAGCAGGTAGCTGGCGACGACCACCCGCGGCGCGCCCGCCCGCCGCAGGCGGGTGACCGCCTCGGCCGGCGTGGGGGAGGCCGCCGACGCGAACGCGGGAACGACCGCGCGCCAGCCCCGGAGCGACTGCCACGCCGCCGCGACCTCGGCCACCGTGGCGTTCGCGGCCGGGCGGCTCGATCCGGCGGCGGCGAGGACCACGGCGGTCTGACTGACCCGTGCGCCCGCCGCCGCACCCGTCCCGGCATGGGCCAGGCGGCGCTCCAGGGCGCCCAGCAGATTCGGGTGCGGACCCAGCGGATCGCCGTAGCCGATCCGCAGCCGGGGATGGCGGCTCGCGGCCTCGCAGAGCACGGCCGGCAGGTCGGTGTCGCTGTGGTAGGCGGCCGTTAGCAGCAGCGGCAGAACCACGACCGCGCGCCGGGCGTCGGCGGGCCCGGGGGGGCGTTCTTCACACAGGGCTTCGAGCACGTCGGGAACCGACGGCAGCGCATGCCCCAGGTAGGCGGCCCGCACCGGCAGGCCCGGCAGCCCGGCGCGGCGGGCCCGGGCCTGCACCGCGTCCATCAGGTCCGTGATCGCGACTGCGGCCCGGGGATCGGCGCTGCCATGCGCGACGGCGACCAGCGGGGGCCAGCCCGGCCTAGTCGGGGGCCGGCCCGGCCGGGACCCGGCCGACCGAGGCCTGCCGGCACCGGTCAGGCCCTGTCGGAGCGCGCGCGCCGGCAGAGCCGCCGCGCCGCCGCTCAGAGGTGAATACCGCATTCGGTCTTGCCGGTGCCCGCCCACCGGCCGCTGCGGGCGTCGGCGCCGGCCTCCACGCGGGCGGTGCAGGTGGCGCAGCCGATCGACGGATAACCGTCGTACACCAGCGGGTTGACGAGGACCCCGTTGTCGGCGATGTAGGCGTCGACCTGGTCCTGGGTCCAGTCCACGATCGGGTTGACCTTGACCATCTCCCGCCGGGGGTCCCACTGCACCGCCGGGGTATCGCTCCGGGCGTCGGTCTCCTCCTTGCGGACCCCGGTGATCCACGCGTCGTACGGCTCGAGGGCCTGCTCGAGCGGCACCACCTTGCGCAGGTAGCAGCAGAGGTCCGGGTTGCGGCTGTAAAGCCGGGGACCCAGCTGCTGGTCCTGCTCGGCGACGGTCTGCGCCGGCGTGACGTTGATCACGTTCACCGGGTAGACCGCGGACACCGCGTCCCTGGTGCCGATGGTCTCGGCGAAGTGGTAGCCGGTATCCAGGAAGATGACGTCGACCCCGGGGCGCACCTGGGACACCAGGTGCACGAGCACCGCGTCGGTCATCGACGACGTTATGCATAGCCGGTTCCCGAACGTGTCCGCGGCCCACCGGACCACGTCTTCGGCGGGGGCACCGGCGAGTGCCTCGGCCGCTTGCCGGGCCAGCTCTGCTAGCCCTAGGCCTACCGGGGACGACCCCCCTTCAGAATCGGGAGGAGCAAGCTCCGATTCCGGATCCATACGGTTGACATCCTCCCGGCGCGCGGGTGCCGTCAGGTCCTCCGTACCCGGCGCACCCGTACCCCGAGGAGCCGACCTGGTCACGTCGCGGCTCACCGGATAGCCCCGGTTCCCGCAAAGCGTAGCCGGAACGACCGGACGCAGCTGCGGCAACGCCATTCGCCGTCCGCCTCCTGCGGCTCCAGGTCTTCCTCCCCGCAGTACGGGCAATAGAACGGAACCGCGCGCTCCGCGGGGAAGCTCTGCATCGGCGGGGTGCTCACGCTAGTTCCTCCTCCGTGGCCCGGGCCGCCCAGGCGGCGAACGTCTCGCCCTGCATCCTCGCGGCGTCGAAGCGCCGCAGCACCCGCTCGACGTAGTCCGGCAGCTCGTCCGCGGTGGTCTTGAGTCCGCGGACCTTCCGGCCGAAGCCCGAGCCTTCGCCGTCCCCGCCGTCGAGGCTGCCGCCCAGGTGCACCTGGAAGCCCTCGACCTGCTCACCGCCCGGAAGGGTCACCAGCGTTCCCTTGAGGCCGATGTCAGCGGTCTGGATCCGGGCGCAGGAGTTGGGGCAGCCATTTACGTTGATCGTTATCGGCTCGGTGAAGCCGGGCAGGCGCCGTTCCAGCTCGGTGATCAGGCCGGACGCCCGGTGCTTGGTCTCCACGATCGCCAGCTTGCAGAACTCGATGCCGGTGCACGCCATCGTGTGCCGGCGGAACACGCTCGGGGCCACCGGCAGGTCGGCGCGGCCGAGCTCGGCGGCCAGCTCCTCCGCCCGGGCCCCGGGAACGTCGAGGATTACCATCTTCTGCTCGGTGGTGGTGCGGACCCGGCCGCTGCCGTACTCGGCGGCCAGGTCGGCCACCAGCGCCAGCGAGTCCGCGGACATCCGGCCGACGCGCGGGGCGAAACCGACGTAGTAACGCCCGTCACGCTGCTTGTGGATGCCGACATGGTCGCGCTGCCCGCTGCCGGGCGCCTTCGGTGCCGACCCGTCGGCGAGCCGGTAACCGAGGTAGTCACGCTCCAGCACCTCACGGAACCGCTCGGGACCCCAGTCGGCCATGAGGAACTTCAGCCGGGCCCGGTGCCGCAGGCGCCGGTAGCCGTAGTCACGGAAGACCGACGTCACCCCGGCCCAGACCTCGGGCACCTGGCGCGGCGGGACGAACGCGCCCAGCCGCTTTCCGATCATGGGATTCGTGGACAGGCCGCCGCCCGCCCACAGGTCGTACCCGGGCTCGCCATCCGGGCCGGGCACGCCCACGAACGCGACGTCATTGATCTCGTGCATCGTGCACTGCACGGAGCAGCCGCTGATCGCGGACTTGTACTTACGCGGCAGGTTGGAGAACTCCGGGCTTCCGACGTACCGGGCCGCCGTCTCGCGGATCTCCGGCGTCGCGTCCAGGATCTCCTCCGCATCGATGCCCGCGAGCGGGCAGCCCAGGATCACCCGGGGCGTGTCGCCGCAGGCCTCGGTGGTGGACAGCCCCACCGCCTCGAGGGATTCCCAGATCGCGGGCACGTCCTCGATCTGCACCCAGTGCAGCTGGATGTTCTGGCGGTCGGTCACGTCGGCGGTACCGCGTGCGTAGCGGCGGGAGACGTCGGCCACGGTGGCCAGCTGCTCGCCGCTCAGCTGCCCGCCGTCGATGCGGATGCGCAGCATGAAGTAGCGGTCATCCAGCTCCTCGGGCTCGAGCGTGGCGGTCTTGCCGCCGTCGATGCCCTGCCGACGCTGGGTGTACAGGCCGAACCAGCGAAACCGCCCGCGCAGGTCAGCGGGGTCGATCGAGTCGAAGCCCCGCTTGGCGTAGATGCCGATGATGCGGTCGCGGACGTTCAGGCCGTCGTCGTTCTTCTTGGTCTCTTCGTTCTTGTTGAGCGGCTCGCGGTAACCGAGCGCCCACTGCCCGTCGCCTCGCCCGAGGCGGCGGCTCCTGGGGCTGGCTTGAACTGTGCTGGCCTGAACGGGGCTCGCTTGAGGCGGCATATCGGGTGCGTCCCTTCGGTTAGGGGCGCGTGCCGGACGTCGCGGGCGGCAGCCTGCGCGGGCGGACTAATCCTCGATCACGGGATCGAGGGACGCTGCTCGCGGCACGCGCCCGTCAGGAATGACGGGCTGTGGTCAGCGGCCGCGGGAGACACAGCGCGCTCCCGATCCGAAGGAAATCAACGTGCCTGCGCGCAACGAGCAGCGGATCGGCGGCTTCCACGATCACGGACGCGCGCGGCGACCTCGGTGCCGCTGGCCACGTCTGGCCCGTCCGCTCGGGAACCTGCAGTCCGCGCCAACCCGGTGCGATGGCTGCCATAACCAACCTCAACCCCGCGACAATCGCGCCTATTCCGCCCGGGCGGCGCAATCTGACTGATTATTTTAACGCCCGCCCGCCCAGCCCCTCGCCCGCGCAGCCCTCGCCCGGCCCGCTCTGCGCTCAGCCTTGCCGGATCCAGCCTAGCCGCGGCTCGGTCCGCGGGTCCGGCTGCAGGTGCTGGCAGTCGCACCAGGTTCCGCCGGGGCATTTCTCATGGTGCTGCTGGCGGCACGATGAGCAGATCATGGGTTCATTGTGCCCTGCCGGGCAGGGTCAGGCCGCGTTCGCCCGGCGCATCCGGCGGCGCCGCTCAGCCGAGCGCTCGTCCTCGTTGAGCCCACCCCACGTGCCGTATTTCTCCGGGCGGCTCACGGCATAGTTCAGACACTCGGCGCGGACCGGACACGCCGTGCACACCGCCTTGGCCTTGCGCTCGCGGACGTCACGCTCGGGCTGTCGCTCGCCATCAGGTCCGAAGAAGAGCACGACCTCCTTGCCCCGGCACGCAGCGTCGTCTTGCCAGCCCCAATTCGGCCGCGGCATCAGGACGGCCTGACGGCGTACCTCAGACATGGATAACTCTCCTCGACCAGCTCACCGTGTCGTTCCTCGTCCATCGGAGCGTCCGGCTCGCTGGACACACAACTACTCGCGTGATGCGGCATTCGCCCCGTCGCACTTTTAACGCGCTGAGTCGTCGTGGTGTTCCCGCTGAGTACTGTGCTAGCTACCACGGGCCTGCGGCCACGGGCCACCGCCTCGGGAGACGCTGGCACGCTTGACGCGGGGTGCGCGGAAACGGCGCCATGGGAGCCGATCAGTCAGCGAGCCGACGCATCATCATGCCATCAGCGCCAGCGCCCGCGCAGGCGAGATAGTTAAACTCGCCGTTCGAAAAGCGGTAACCGGATGCGAGGCTGGCCCGAGCAGACGCCAGGGGGGCTCCGGGGGCAACGCCCCCGGTCTAGGGGGTCCGGGGGGTTACCCCCCCGGGCTAGCACCACACCCCTAACATCCCACCTAACTGGACAAAGCCGATGGTTCGGGGTAACGATGGGCTGCATGTCGGCATCGGATGCTGCCCCGCTGCCCCGTCTGGGCGAGGTCTTCTTCGACGTCAGGGGCAGTTCTCGGAGCATGCGGCTCAGCTGGTACGCGGACACCGGAGTGGCGGTCTTCAGCATCTGGCAGGGCGGAATGTGCACCGGAACGTTCCGGCTGACCATCGCCGACCTGCCCAGGATGGTGGAGACGCTGGAGCGCGGCCCCGGCGGCCAGGAACTGGGCCCGGAGCCGTCGCCGGCGGAGGCGTTCGGCGGCGCCAGTGCGGACGACGCCACGCGGGCACACGGCCTGGACCAGCTGTCCGCTGATGAGCTACCGGATTACCGGCCCGGCCCGGCGGCCTACGGGCCCGGTCCGTCGCCGGAGCAGCATCCTGAGGAGCCGGATTACCGCGCCGCTGCCACCGGGTACCTGGCCGAGAGGGCGAACCCCCCGGCCGGGTCGGGGCCGTACCCGACCCGGGCCATGGACTACCCGGCCGGGCCGGAGAACCGGAGGCCGGGGCTGGCCGAGTACCCGGCCGAATCGCCGGATCACTGGAACGGGCCCGCGGACTACGCGGCCGACAGCGGGCGGAATGGTCATCCGGCCGGCGCCAGGCTGCCGGGCTACGGCGATCCGCTACCCCCCGACCCTCTGCACGCCCCGATCAGCGACCGCCGCTCCGGCTCGTCCTATCCCGGGCGCCCCCCGGAAGGCTCTTATCCGGGCGCTCACTCCGGCGCTTCCTATCCGGGCGCTGCCACGGACGCTTCCTATCCGGGCGGCCGCTCCGGCGCGCCCTATCCTGGCCCTCGATCCGATGCTCCTTTTCCCGGTGCGGACGAGGCCGCGAGGGGGTCTTATCCCGGCGCCGGCGCCGACGTCAGGGGGTCTTATCCGGGCGCCGGCGCCGAGGGGCCTTATCCGGGCGCGCGCCCCGAGGTGCCTTATCCCGCCCCCTCCGAGGGGTCCCATGCTGGCCATCTCCCCGGGGCTCCTTTCCCCGGAGCCGACGCCAGGGGGCCGTATCCCGGCGGGCCCGCTGGCGGGCCCCCACCCGCCTCCCCTTCCCCCTTCGCTGGCGCCGAGGGCCGAGGGGCGGCCGATTACCCCGCGCATTACGGCGCTGCCGACCGCGATGACCTCCTGCCGAGCCCGCCGCCGGAATCGTTCCCCTACGGTCAGCCGCCTGGCAATCGAGGGCCCGGAGGCCGGCACGCCGACCCCGATACCCCGTTGGACTGAGCCCTCGCCCGCCTTCCCTCGCCCCCTGCACTGGCCGGCGCGGAGCTTTCCCGGATCAGGTATCCAAAGACCCTGTGAAACGCGTGGCCTGGGTGTCGTTACAGGTGCCTTGTGCCTGGGGATATATTTGCGTCGGGGGAAGGGGGAGTATCAAGTGGCTCAGAAGGTCTCAGTCACATTCGCCTGCGACTACGACTCAAAAGAGATCCCGGAAGGCGAGCACCTGACCCGTGCGTTCAGCCTGGACGGCCGGGACTATGAGATCGACCTATGTGAGAAGCACAGCCAAAAGTTCGACGAGACACTCAAGCGGTTCGCCGGCCATGCGCGCAAGGTGACCGGCAAGGTAACGCGGACGAAGCGCAGAACGGCCGCCCACCGGCAGCACAGCGCCGCGGTTCGGGCCTGGGCGAAGGAGAGCGGCATCGAGGTCAGCGACCGCGGCCGGATTCCCGCACAGGTGATCCGCAGCTACGACGCGAGTCACCGCTGAGTGGCACGCCCTAAGCTCGCGGAGCTTGCTCCGCGGCGGGGGGTTGACCGGGGGTCGTCCCCCTAGGGCAAGCACAGCTCGCGGAGCTTGCTCCGCGGCGGGGGTTGACAGGGGGGCGTCTCCCCTCGGCAGACACAGTTCGCGGAGCTTGCTCCGCGGCGGGGTTGACGGAAAGTCCCGGCTGGGCACTCACGGGAGCACGCGGCTCACACTGCCTAGGAAGCCGGATGGTCGGCGTCGCGCTGGGCGGCTTGCTCGCCCGGAGGCTGCGGCGCCGTCGGTCTTTCCTGACCGGTCGGCGTGCCGGGGACTCCGGGCGGCAACGCCGCCGGATCGGCCTGCGCGGTTCCCGGGCTCGCGGGCGGCGGTCGCGTAGCGGTACCAGCCGGCGGCGGGGCCGTGGGCGCCGCAGTCGGCG
>DASYXX010000129.1:0-7524 GCA_035934395.1 Streptosporangiaceae bacterium | reverse complement strand
GGGATCGCGTTCACGACCTTGATGAACGGGCTCACGACGTCCGACAGGAAGCGGACCTGCCCGAGCAGGACGCCGGTCACGACGCCGACCGCGACGCCGAACACGAACCCGAGCACCGCTTCCTTCATCGTGATCCAGATCTGCAGCCAGATTGAGCCGTAGGCGGTCCCGTGCCGCAGCCAGTCGTTGAGCTGCCTGACGATCCCGCTGGGCTGGCCCCAGAAGAAGGGGTCGACGATCTTCATGGTCGTGAGCAGCTGCCAGCCCCCGATCACGAGCACCAGCGCCGCGGCGCGAGCCGCCCAGAGCAGCGCCAGGCGACTGTGTTTCCTGCTCGCCTCCGGCGCGCTCTCGAGGCGGCGTCTTCCCTCCTCGCTCGTCGCTGGCGCTCCTCGCTCGTCGGTCCAGACGCCGCCGCGCCCCTCCGGCTCGCTCATGACCGTTCTCCCTTGGCGCTCGGCGACGGCGCGGTCCGCGAGTACGCGCGTTCGACCTCTTCGCGCAGCGACGCCCAGATCTGATGCAGCAGCTCGGCAAAGCGCGGCTCGAAGCGGATCTCCTGCACCGCGCCCCGCGGCCTGGGCAGGTCGATGTCGTAGACCGCCTTGACCGTCCCTGGCCCGGCCGTCATCACGACCACCTGGTCGGCCAGCGCGATCGCTTCCTCCAGGTCGTGGGTGACGAACACCACCGACGGCCTGGTCTGCTCCCACAACCCCAGCAGCTCGTTCGACATGATCGCCTTCGTCTGCACGTCCAGCGCGCCGAACGGCTCGTCCATCAGCAGGATCGAGGGCTCGTTGATCAGGGCCGCCGCCAGGCTGACGCGCTTGCGCATCCCGCCGGAGAGCTGATGCGGGTGGTGGTTCTCGAAGCCCGCCAGGCCGACCCTGCGCACCCAGTCACGCGCCCTGGCCTGCGCCTCCCGCTTCGGAGTGCCGCGGAAAACCGGCCCAAGGGCCACGTTGCCGAGCACGGTCTTCCACGGCAGCAGCGCGTCGGCCTGGAACATGAAGCTGGTGCCCGCGGTGATCCCGTCGACGGTCCGTCCGCCCACGCGTACCACGCCCGCGCTCGGACGGTCCAGCCCCGCCACCATCGTCAGCGTGGTCGACTTGCCGCATCCCGTCGGCCCGACCACCGCGCAGAACTTCCCTGGGCCGATCTCCAGATCGACGTCCCGCAACGCGGTGAACATCGATCCTGACGGGGTGACGAACCGCTTTGTCACGCCGATGAGCTCGATGTCAGCCGCCCGCACGGCGGCATCGGCGAACTCGGCTCTGTCACGGATGCCGCGCCTGCGTCTGGCAAATGTGCTTGCCACCGTCGTCCTCTCCTCGGTCGGCTGAATCTCCTCGTCAATCCGCGAAGGAGCCACCAAGGTAGAATGGCGAAATGCCACCGGCAATACTTATGCCGGTTGCGCGATTAAGCGGCGTTTCCCTTGATTTTGCGCATTCTGCTCGCGGGCGGACAGGGCGTAATCCCTATTGGACGACGGCAACGGGTAGCCGCCAGGCTCGCCAAGGCGCGCCCCTGGCCATGATCACTTTTGGGCCTGCGTGGTGCGGCAACGCGTCGCCGGGAGGAGGGCCGGCTGGACGTATTGCTGGTTTTGCTCGTTTTGCGCGCTACGACAATCTTCAGGTGCCATGAAGGCAGTTGTTACACTGCGGAAACACCCAGCGAACATGCCGTGACGGCGGCAGGTATAACCGGCCAGGTAGTCATGAGAGCTTACGCGCGGCGCCTGCTGCGGCAGCGCCTGTCCACCCAGGTCGTCATCGCGACGGTCACGATCCTCGTGGTCACCATGGCCGCCGGCTTTGTCATCGTGCAGTGGAACCTGAACCAGCAGCTCGATCAGCAGTACGAGCAGCGGGCTCTGGCCGTCGCGCAGAGCCTCGCCTCCCAGCCCGGCATGCAGCAGGCGGTCAGCGCGCACGACCCGGGCGGGATCGGCCCGCGCGGTGTCGTCCAGCAGATGGCGATGGCGGCCATGCACAACACGAGGGCGGCGTTTGTGGTGGTCACCGACGCCGAGGGAATCAGGCTCTCGCACCCGAAGCCCCAGCGGATCGGGACGCCAGTTGGGTACCCGGATCGCGAGCCGACGTTTACCGAGCCGTTCCGCACCGGCAAGCCGTGGACGGGCATTCAGCGCGGCACCCTCGGCATGGAGGCGGTCGGCAAGGCGCCGCTCTTCAGCCACGGCAGGCTGATCGGCCAGGTATCCGTGGGCTTCTTCCTCACCGCGGTCGCCGGGCAGACGGCGAGGGCGCTGCCGGGGCTGGCCGCCTACTTCCTCGCCGTTCTCGCGCTCGGCGTGCTGGTCGCGCTGGGCCTGTCGCGCCTGCTCAAGCGGCAGACCTTCGGCCTCGAGCTGCGCGAGATCGCGGCGCTGCTCCAGGAGCGGGAGGCGATGCTGCACGGCATCCGGGAGGCTGTGCTCGGGTACGACAAGAACGAGCGGATCGTGCTGGCCAACGACTTCGCCCAGCAGTTGCTGGACCTGCCGTCGGACTTCGTCGGTCAGCCGTTGCGCAAGGTCGTCCCGCCCGGCCGGCTCGCCGACGTGGTGGCAGGTGAAGTCGAGGGCAGCGACCTGCTCGTGCTGCATGGCGACCGCGTGCTCGCGGCGAACAGGATGCCCATCTGGCACGAGAAGCGGCACCACCTCGGCTGGGTGGTCACGTTCCAGGACCGGACCGAGTCCGAGGAGCTGAAGCGGCAACTGGACGACGCGATCGGCCTGACCGAGACGCTGCGCGCGCAGTCGCATGAGTTCGCCAACCGCTTGCACACGCTGGTCGGGCTGGTCGAGCTGGGCCGCCACGACGAGGCGATCCAGTTCGTGACTGATGTCTCTGCCGCCCGCGCGGACCTGACCGAACGGCTGCAGGCCCGAATACAGAACGCCAAGCTGGTGGCCTTGATCCTGGCCAAGGTCTCGCTGGCCGATGAACGCGACGTCCGGCTCCGCGTCATGGACGACAGCCACGTCGGCGGCCCGATCAGCGACGTCAGCGAGGTACTGACCGTCGCAGGAAACCTCATCGACAACGCGATCGACGCCGCGGCCCAGGCACCGCGCCCGCGGTGGGTGGAGCTGACGATCGTCGCCGCCGAGCACGACCTGCTGATCCGCGTGCGCGACTCGGGGGCAGGCGTGCCTCACGACATGCGGGAAGCCATCTTCAAGGACGGCGTCACGACGAAATCGTCAGCCACGGGCGCGCGGCGAGGGCTCGGGCTGGCCCTGGTCCGGCAGGTCGTCGCGGGGCGCGGCGGAATGATCAGCGTTGGCCATGACAGCGGCGCGGTGTTCACCGCGGTACTGCCCAAGTGTGTCGGCATGCCCGGGGACGCGACCTCGGAGGTCGCCGAGGATCAGACGCCAGAGGCCGGCCAGAAGGCGATTCCGGACGCCGTGGAGCTCGGCGGTCGGCACGCCAGGTCACCCGTTTCGTCATGATCCGCGTCGTGGTCGTCGACGACGACTTCCGTATCGCCGGCATCCATGCCGCCTATGTCGGCAAGGTGGACGGCTTCGAGGCGGTCGCCCAGGTGCACTCGGCGGCCTCCGCGGTCGACGCGGTGGACCGGCTGCGTCCGGACCTGCTCCTGCTGGATCTGTACCTGCCCGACCAGCACGGCCTGGACCTGGTCGCTCGACTGCGCCGGGAAGGGCACCCGCCGGTGGACGTGATCGTCATCACCGCCGCCAAGGACGCGGACACCGTCCGCGCGGCCATGCAGGGCGGCGCCCTGCACTACCTGCTGAAGCCGTTCAGCTTCTCGGCGCTGCGCGACAAGCTGTTGTCCTACGGCCAGATGCGGTCCCGCCTCGACGCGATGCACGAGCCAGACCAGCGCAACGTCGACCGGGTGTTCGGCGCGCTGCGGGCACCGGATCAGCTGGCCGGCGCGAAGGGCCGGTCGCCTCACACGCTGGAGGCCGTCGAGCGGCTGCTCGTCTCCGGCGGACAGGAGATGTCGGCCGCGCAGGTGGCGGAGCTGACCGGGATGAGCCGCGCCACGGCGCAGCGCTACCTCAGCCACCTGCACGAGATGGGGCGCGTCGAGATCAGGCTCCGCTACGGCAGCGGCGGACGGCCGGAGCATCGTTATCGGTGGGGCCGCGCCTGACCGCTGACGGCGCGCACGGCCCGCGACCGAGTGCAGCGGTCCGGCGGGGGCGATCGCCGGGGGAAGGGCGTGCGGTGCCGCCGACCGGCCGTTGACCGCAAGCAGCACTAGCATTGTGCTGGCCGGGGGGCCAGACGATCCGGGATATGAACTAGCGGATGGCAGACCAGACCGAGGATGGCGCGGACCAGGGCCAGCGCGGCTCGCTGGATCTCGACGCGCTCGCCGTCAGCGACAGGTTCCGGCTGTTCAACTTCACCCGGCGCGATGACCACGTCGCCTACCTGTGGGTGCTGCGGGCGCTGGACCGGCTCCGCGCGGTGCACCAGGTCCAGGCGCACAGCGACGACGTCGCCGCGGCCCTGGCCGAGCTGGCCGCGGTCCACCTCGAGGCGCCGCGGCTGGACGGCGGCCTGCGGGAGAAGCTCGACGCGCTGGCCGACGACGGGATGGTGCACCGGCTGGAGGACGCGTCCCGGGCCGGGAGCCTGGCCAGGTACCGGAACCGGCAGTCCGTCTACCAGTTCAGCGAGCTGGGTTACCGCGCGTTCGCCGCGGTGGAGGACGTGCTCAGCGCCAGGATCCGGGACGCGAACCTGTCCCGCCTGGTGTTCTCCGACATCCTCGACGACCTGAGGTCGCTCGCCGCGGCCGTGCGCGACGGCGACGGCGAGCAGGTGTACCGCCGGCTGTCGCGGCTGGACGCGGTCCTGGACGACATGTCCCGCCGCGCCGCGCAGTTCCACCTGATGCTCGGCGAGATCATGCGGTCGACGGATACGTCGCCCGATGCGTTCCTGCGCTACAAGAACGCGCTGCTGACCCATATGACCGACTTCATGGCCGAGCTCGACCGTTACCTGCCCAGGCTCGCCGCGTCCGTTACGGAAATCGAAAATGCAGGAGGCGCGGGCCAGGGTACGCAGGCGCTGCTGCGGCACGCCGCCGCGGCCGACGAGCGCCCGCTCATGGGGCACGACGAGCTGGTCGAAGACTGGCGCAGGCGCTGGGCGGCGCTGCGGGCGTGGTTCGCTCCCGACGAGCTCGGCGAGTCCCGCGCCGGCGGGCTGCGGACCGCCACGCGTGCCGCGGTGTCCGGGGTCATCGCCCTGCTGCGGCAGGTCACCGAGGCGCAGCGCGGCGGGGTGAACCGGTCCTCGCAGCTGCGGCACCTGGCCGCCTGGGTGTTCAACGCGCCCGACGAGGGCGCGGCCTACGCCCTGATGTCCGCGGCGTTAAACCTCCGGTCCGCGCGTCATCTCGGCGGGGCGCACGACGACGCCGAGCAGATCTCGCAGCGCGCGACGTGGTGGGACGCGCCGGGCGTGGACATCTCGGTGACCCTGTTCCGGCGGGGGAAGGCGCCGACTCCCGGGGTTCCGCAGCCCGTGCGGTCCCAGGCGGCGATCCGTGCCGAGCTGCGGCGGCGCCAGTCCGCCGAGCGGGCGGCGGAGCGAGCGGCCGCCGGGCGGCTGCTGGAGGCCGGGGCGCACGGACGGATCCTGGACGACACGCAGACCCGGGTGCTGCTCAGGCTGCTGACGCTCGCCACCGAGGCGCGGACCGTCGTCGCGGGCCGGGTGGCCTCCGGGTCCGGCGGCAACGACGTGCTCACCATGCGGCTGGTCCCCTCCGCCGAGGGCAGTGCGGTGCTCACCGAGAACGGCGTGCTGCACCTCCCGGGATTCCGCCTCGAGCTCGCGCCCGCGGGTCCCGCCGGGAACGGCAGGCGCTGATGGCGCCCCAGGCGGCCGCCGGGGTCGCGGCGAGCGAGCTCGGCTCCTACCAGCAGGCCGTGCGCCTGGTGCTCACCCACGACGTGATCACCGGCACCAGGCCGCGGCCGGGGGTCCTGGACCAGGTGCTGCGCTGGGCCGACCAGATGACCGGGGACTTCCGCGAGCTGCTGGGATACACGCTGATCGCCACCACCCGCCAGGTGCGGCTGTCGCGAAGGCTCGACGGTCTCGACCCCACGCAGGGCACGATGTTCGCCAAGAACGGCAGGCCGTTCGACCGGCGGCGGCTGGCGTACCTGTGCCTGGTGCTGGCGTCGTTCCAGCGCTCGCGGGTCGAGATCAGCCTGGCCGACCTGGTGCGCGTGTTCACCCCGGCCGCGAACGCCATCGACGGACTCGGCTTCGACGCGACCGTCACCGCGCACAAGTCAGCGGTCGTGGACGTCCTCGACTGGCTGGTCGAGCGCGGGGCCCTGCGACTGTCCGA
The DNA here is from genome assembly GCA_035934395.1 of Streptosporangiaceae bacterium. Lineage (GTDB taxonomy): Bacteria > Actinomycetota > Actinomycetes > Streptosporangiales > Streptosporangiaceae > JASHPR01. The sequence continues at coordinate 1,146 of DASYXX010000129.1, read as the reverse complement.
CGGCTCGCTGGAGGCGTGGGCGGCCGACAGCGAGCGCGGTGACGCGCTCTACGACATCGACCACGACATCTGCGCCGCGCTGTTCAAGCCCGCGCGCCCGCTGCAGCACCTGACGAGCGCCGCGGGGCTGCTCGACGCGCCGTTCGTCAGCGCCAAGCGCGGCGCGCAGCGCGCCGCCGCGGCCCAGCGCGCGGCCCGGGCGCTGGTCGAGCACCCGGTGGTCTATTACGCGCAGGTCGACCCGGAGATCGCGGACGCGCTGCGGCTGCCCGGGGTCGCCGAGAACCTGGCCCGGCTCACCGGCCTGGCGATCGAGCGGCGTGCCGAGGGCGTCCTGCTCGCCGACGTCGGCGGCCGCTTCACCGACAAGCCGTTCCCGGGGCGCGGCGGTGCCGTCAACCGGGTGGCCGGGCTCCTCCTGGCCAAGATTTCCGACATCCTGGAGGACCCGGACGAGTCCCCGGCCAGGATCGAGCTGCCCTCGGAAGCCGAGGACCAGCGCGACCTGCTCGCCCGGATCGACTCCGCGCTCCCGGTGGCCGGCGTGGTCCAGGAGCTGGCCTGGTCGGGGCACGCGGACGACCACGGCGCGGAGTCCGGCGCTCAGGCCCAGGCCACGGCCGCCGTGGCGGCCGTCCCGCCCGTCAGCGTTCCGCTGATCTCCGGCAGCAGGCTTCAGGCGATGATCGACGAGCTGTACGACGAGCTGGGCGCCGCGTCGTTCACGACCACCTGGCAGCACGACCCCCGCGGGCTGCTGGACGCGGCGACGGCGTTCCTGGCCGATCTCCGGCTGGTGCGCCGGGTACCGGGCGGCGTGCTGCTGCTCCCGGCGGCGGCCCGGTACCGCAACATCAAGCTGGCGCTGCCGGTCCGGCATTCCGGGGAGGGACAGCTGGCGCTGGCCTTCGGCCGCGCGGACGCGGCCGGGGGGGCGGCTGGGGAGGAGACACAGTCATGAGCCGGGACCGGTTCCGCCCCACGCGCGCCGGCGTCATCAACGTGTGGGACTACGTGGACGAGGAGTTCGCGTTCGCCGACGGCCGGCTGGCGCTCCGCGGCCACAACGGGTCGGGCAAGACCAAGGCGCTGGAGGTGCTGTTCCCGTTCGTGCTCGACGGCGTGGCCGACTCCCGCCGCCTCGAC
>DASYXX010000095.1:0-4217 GCA_035934395.1 Streptosporangiaceae bacterium | reverse complement strand
ATCCACCCGATTCGGCGCGCTCCGCTCACCGGCCGGCCGCCTCAAACCGGCCTCGGCCCGGCCATCCCAGACCGGCCAGGCCGCCTGAAAGCCGCCGCGGGACCGGCCCGTCCAGAACCGGAAGCTACCTGTCACTTTCTGACTCCGCGCGCCGTCCTTGCCTGTGACGTGCCAGAGGAGGACATCCCCATGACCGCCCCCGCCCCGCAGGACGAGGCTCGTTCTGTCGGCCTGCGCGGCTTCGCCCCAGCCGACCGCGGCCATGCCTGTGTGGTCGATGGGCCGTTGACCCCCCTCTATGGGGGTCGGTGGCCCATCGACCACATGCGCTTGTCGAGCCAGGCGGACAACGACGCGGGCCTGACGTCGAGGGCCGTGGCGTGTTACGGTGTCACTGAAACACTCGTTTCAGTAGCACGCTGAGGGGGCTGGATGCCAGCGGGAGACGTCACCATCCGCCGGCTTGGCCGGCCGGGCGATCTGGGCTGGGTCGTGATGGCCCACGGCGAGATGTACGCGGAGGAGTTCGGCTGGGACACCAGCTTTGAAGCGCTCGTGGCGAGGATCGTCGCCGACTACGCCGGTGACCACGACGACTCCCGGGAGGCGGCGTGGGTCGCCGAGCTGGACGGGCGGCGGGTGGGGTGCGTGTTCTGCATAGCGGCCGACGACCAGACCGCGCAGCTGCGTACCCTGCTGGTCGACGCCGCCGCGCGCGGGCATGGCACCGGGGCTCGCCTGGTCGACGAGTGCCTGGACTTCGCCCGCGGGGCCGGGTACAAGCGGATGAAGCTCTGGACGAACCATCCGCTGGCCGCGGCGCGCCGCATCTACCTGTCCCGGGGGTTTCGGCTGGTCGAGGAGGAGCCGCACCATAGCTACGGCGCGGACCTCGTCGGGCAGGTGTACGAGCTCGACCTCGGTGAGCGAGCCGGAGGGCGCGGCGCCGCCTGGACTGAGGAGCGAGGAACGAGCGACGAGGGAAGGCGGCGCCTCATAGGGCGCCCGTAGGCGAGCTGGCGACACAGTTGAGACCCTCGTGACCGCGGCACCCTCGGTGACACTCGAGCCGGGCTCGGCGCGCAAGCGGGAACTGCTCGAGGCCGCCTACCGCTACGTGCTCGGCAACGGCCTGGCGGACATGTCGCTGCGCCCGCTCGCGAAGGCCATCGGGTCGAGCCCGCGCGTGCTGCTGTTCCTGTTCGGCTCCAAGGAAGGGCTTATCCGGGCCCTGCTCGCGCGGGCTCGCGAGGACGAACTCGGCTACCTCGGGGCGCTGCGGGGCAGCCTGGGGATGGCCGCGACCGGGAGGGAGATCTGGTCCTGGCTGGCCGCGCCGCCGCACCGCGCGCTGCTCGCCCTGTGGGTCGAGGGCTATGCGCGGTCGCTGCTCGGCGAGCCAGGCGCGTGGGCGGAATTCGGCGCGGACACGGTCCGCGACTGGCTCGGACTGCTGGCCGCGCGGCAGCCCGCCGCCCGGCGGGACACCGCGGCCGGCGAGGACGAGCGCACGCTCCTGCTCGCGGTCCTCCGCGGCGCTCTGCTCGACCTGCTCGCCACCGGTGACACCGACCGCGTCACCCGCGCCGTCGAACGCCACCTGCACGACATGGATGGTTGACTTCCCGTTCGTGCGCATTTGTGCTACGAGTGACGCGGTGAAGACGCGCAAACGATGGTTCTCCGACCGGCTGCGGGGCGAGATCACGATGGTCCGGTGGGGAACCTACGGCACGCCGGTGCTGGTCTTCCCGACCGCGGGCGGCGATGCTGAGGAGCCGGAACTGGGCGGGCTCGTGCGCTCCTGTGAGCACCTGCTGATCGGCGGCCGGGTGAAGATCTACTCGGTGGACAGCGTGGCCGGCCAGGCGATGATGGCCAAGACGGGCCCGCCCGAGGACCGGCTGCGGCTGCTCAGCCAGTTCCACGAGTGCGTCCGCCACGAGGTGCTGCCGGCCATCCACGCCGACCTCGGGCATCAGGCCCTGGACGTGGTGGCAAGCGGCGCCTCGATCGGCGCGTTCAACGCGGTGGCCGTGCTCTGCCGGTACCCCGACGCGTTCTCCGCGGCCATCGGCCTGAGCGGGACCTACCGGATCGAGCGGTTCTACGATCACGCCTGGAGCCAGGACCTGTACTACTCGGCGCCGCTGCAGTTCCTGCCGGGCCTGGAGGGACCGCAGCTGGAGCGGCTGCGGCAGCGGCGGGTCGTGCTCGCCTCCGGCGAGGGCGCCTGGGAGGACGTCGACGAGTCGCGGCAGATGGCGGCCGCCCTGACCGCCAAAGGGGTTCCCAACCGGGTCGACAACTGGGGCCCGCAGTGGGCGCACGACTGGCCCACCTGGCGCCGCATGCTGCCGCACTACCTCGCCGAGCTAGCCTGACCGCCGCCGGTCTCTCGACACTGCCCGATCGCAGCGCTTAACGTCCGAATCGTGAACAGGGAAGTCCGGCATCTGGTGGGCCTGCTGCTCGGCACCGAGGAGGACTGGCCCCGCGCGTTCGAGCACCTGATGGCCGGACTCGGCCCGGTCGGCGACGACGCGGGGCGGCGGCACGTGTTCGGGACCGAGCGGCTGACCATCGAGCCGTTCTCGCTCCGGGCGAAGCCGCGTACCGGCCTGGTCATAGACCGGCTGGCGTACTGGTACTACCACCCGCGCGAATGGCTCAAGAAGGTCGCCCTGATGGACGACGTTTACCTCCTCAACTCGCCGTTCACGTTCCAGAGCATGGAGAAGCACGCGGCTTACTGCGCGATGATGCGCCTCGGGCTGAAGGTTCCCGAGACCGTGCTCGTTCCGTACAAGAACCCGGTTGACCATGACAAGTACGCCTACACCGCGCAGCGTTACAACAAAGCTTTTGACCTCGACGTGGTGGCCGGGCAGATCGGCTACCCGATGTACATGAAGCCCTACGACGGCGGCGGCTGGCGCGGGGTTTCCCGCGTGCGCAACGCAGCGGAGCTGCACCGCGCCTATGACGAATCCGGCGGGATGCTCATGCACCTGCAGGCCTCCGTGCAGGACTACGACGTCTTCGCCCGGGCGCTGTCCGTCGGCGCCGAGACCATGGTGATGCGCTTCGACCCGGCCGCGCCGATGCACGAGCGGTACCGCGTCGAGCACGGGTTCCTCGACCCGGCCCCCGGCGCCGAGGTCGTGACGATCTCGAAGGTCGTCAACGCGTTCTTCCGCTGGGAATTCAACTCCTGCGAGATGCTCGTCCGCGACGGCGACGTCTTCCCGATCGACTACGCGAACGCATGCCCGGACGTGTCGCTCACCTCGCTGCACTACTACTTCCCCTGGGCCATGCGGGCGCTGGTGAAATGGACCGTGTTCTGCCTGGCCACCGGGCGCCAGCCGCGCCTCGACCTGGACACCCGCTCGTATTTCCTGGTCGCCGGGCGGGACGACCTGGACTACGGCCAGAAGCTCGCCGAGTACCGGCGGCTCGCCGACGCTTACTTCGACGTCGACGCCTACCGCGACTTCTGCGAGGCGCACCTGCCCGACATCGACCGCCGGGTGCTGGGCTGGACCAGCGGGGCGGCGTTCGACCGCCTGCTGGTGGACACGGTCACGTCCACGTATCCCGCGCACGAACACGAGCGGTTCATCGCGCACTTCCGCGGCCTGGTCGGCCTGTGGACCCGGGACGAGGCGGCCCGCCTGGACGGATGAGCGATTTCGTTCCTGCGTCATGCACAGCGGAACACCGGGGGTCGGCTCGGCCAGAATCGAACTGGCAACCGTCTGCTTAGGAGGCAGCCGCACGTCCCTCGTGCTGCGAGCCGCTCGAGACGCGGGCGGGGGTCGAACCCGCTGCCGACGGCTTTGCGGGCCGCCTCCCGCACCGGCGAGATCCGCGCCTTGGCATGTTGCGTCTCCCTGCCCAGAGTCGAACTGGGACAACCGAGCTTCGGACGCTCAGCGGCAGAATCCGCTGCCAGGGAGGTGCGTCACCGCCGTTGTGTGCGGTCGGTGCGCGGTGAGCGAGGCAGGAGTTGAACCTGCGGTGCTCCGGAGAGTCCGGTTTTACAGACCGGTGCGGCCAGCCGACATCCGCCTCTCGCCCGTGGGGTGCCTGACGGGTACCGCCCCCGCTCATACCCGGTCCACGGCCGGGCCCCTCGCTTCCTGGGTCCAGGCACCGCAGTACCCAGTGGAGGTGCTGCCCCTCCTACCTCTCCGGTGTGAGCGGAGCGCTCT
>DASYXX010000776.1:0-12994 GCA_035934395.1 Streptosporangiaceae bacterium | reverse complement strand
GAGAGGGTCGGCCGTAGGCCGGCCCGAGCAGACGGCAGCGGATGTGACGACGGCGGGACGCACGGTGAGGCGGTCACCGGCGGATTGCCGGATGAGAGGGTCGGCCGTAGGCCGGCCCGAGCAGACGGCAGGGGGGCTCCGGGGGGCGAAGCCCCCCGGTCTGGGGGTCCGGGGGTTATCCCCCGGGTAATACTCTCGGACAAATCGGCCGAGCGCGTCCAGGCGCAGGCGAGGCAGCTCGCCGCCTGGCTGGAACGCAGTCCGGACGAGCCGCCGCTCGCGCACATGGCCCGCACCCTGGACCGGCGGCAGGGCCGGGGCCCGCACCGGTCCGCGGTCATCGCCCGGGACCGGGACGAACTGGCCGCCGGCCTGAGAGCGCTCGGCGCGGGCGAGCGGCATCCTGCCGTGGTGTCGGGAACCGACGGCCAGGCCGGCCCGGGCGTCGCGTTCGTCTTCTCGGGATACGGGTCGCAGTGGCCCGGCATGGGCCGGGCTTTGGCGGCGGCCGAGCCCGCCTTCGCCGATGCGCTGGCCGAGCTGGAGCAGCCGCTGCGCGAGGCCACCGGGATCGGCGGGCTGGCGCTCACCGGGGCCGCCGCCGACGACGCGTTGCGCCAGGTCGAGGTCGCCCAGCCGGTGCTGTTCGGGTTCCAGGTAGCGCTCGCCCGCCTCTGGGAGGCGCACGGGGTCCGTCCGGTCGCGGTCATCGGCCATTCCATGGGGGAAGTCGCGGCCGCCGTGGTGAGCGGCGCGCTCAGCGTGGCCGACGGGGCGCGGGTGATCGCGTGCCGGTCGCGGCTGCTGACCCGGCTCGCCGGGGCCGGGGCGATGGCGCACGTCGGCCTGCCCGCCGACGAGGTGACCGGCCTCGCGGCCGGGCTCCCGGACGTGCACCTCGCGGTCATCTCGTCACCGGTGCAGTGCGTGGTGACCGGTGACGCCGCGCAGGTCGGCGAGGTGGTCGCCCGCGCCCGCGCCCGCGGCGCCGCGGCGCGGGTGCTCGACGCCGGGGGCGCGGGCCACTCGCCGCAGGTCGACCCGCTGCTGGCCGAGCTGACCGCGCAGCTCGCGGACGTCGCGGCCCGGCCTGCCACCACCCGGTTCTACTCGACCGCGCACGACGACCCCGGCGCCCTGCCCTGGTGTGACGCGAGCTACTGGGCCGCCAACCTGCGCCGGACCGTCCGGCTCGGCCCGGCCGTGGCCGCGGCCGCGGGGGACGGGCTGCGCACGTTCGTCGAAGTCTCGCCGCATCCCCTGCTGACCCGGGCGCTCGACGAGACCGTGCGGCACGAGACCAGCCGTCCCGGAGTGATCACCGGCACGCTGCGCCGGTGCGCTGACGAGGTCCTCGCCTTCCACACCCAGCTCGCGACGCTGGCGGTCGGCGGGTACCGCCTGCCGCGGCTGCGCTCGGGCTCGATCATCGACCTGCCGCCGGCGCCCTGGCGGCACGAGAGCTACTGGGCAGACCCGCCGCCGCGGCCGGACCCCGCGGGCCATCCGCTGCTGGGGCCGCACGTCGAGCTGCCCGCCGGCGGTCACGCCTGGCAGCGCCGGATCGACGCCGAGACGCTCGGCAAGCTGCGCGCCGTCAGGGAGGGCGTGACGCTGTTCCCGCTGAGCGCCGCCGCCGAGATGATCATCGCCGCGGCGTGCGAGGCCTGGTCGGTGCCCTGCACCGCCGTGCAGGCCTCGGCGCTCCGGCTGGTGCGGCTGCTGCCCGTCGGCGCCGGGCCGGCGCTGACCACCACGCTGGACGGCCCGGCCGCGAGCGGAGGCGGCCGCCGGGCCACGGTCCGGATCCACGCCCAGGACGCCGTCGGCACCTGGAAGCTGGTGGCCACCGGCCACGTCGCCGAGGAGGACGGCACCGGAGACGGTATGGCTGAGCCCGCCCCCCGGTCTGAGGGTCCGGGGGTTATCCCCCGGGTTAGCACCCTGCTCGACCGCTGCCTGGACATGGCCGGCACCGATGGCGAGATCCCGATGGCCATCGGCCAGCTGCGGGTCCGCGGTCCGGCCGGGTCTGGCGGTCACTGCGAGGTGCGCAACGTCCGCGGCGGCAACGGCCGAATGGGGTCGATGGGCCAGCGACCACCCTCGATGGGGGTCGATGGCCCATCGACCCCGCGGGCTGACGGCTCGGCCATGGCGGATCTGCGGCTCACCGCGGAAGCTGGCGGCCCGCCGCTGCTCGAGGCGCTCGACGTGCTGCTCACCCGCGTGCCCCGGGCCGCCATCCCGGTGCCGTACCAGGACAAGCTCCTGGAGCTGACCTGGCAGCCGCAGGATCTGCCGGGGGCCGCGGCCATGGATGTACCGGAGGGCGGGCCAGAGCAAGCCCATCGGTACATTCACGATGCGCCTCCCGGGCGGTGGATCGTGCTGAACGCCGGAAGCGCTGATGGCGACCTGGTCGATCCCGGCGCCGCGGTGCTGGCGCGGGAGCTGGCGGCCTGCCTTCGCGACGCGGGCCACCGCGCCGACGTGGTGCCCGCCCTCGAGCCGGACGGTGACGCCGCGCCGGCCGGGGTGGTGCTCATGACGCCGGAGGTCCCTAATCCGGCGGCGGCCGAGCACGTGGTGCTCGAGGCCGTCCGCGCCGCGGCCTCACTCGCGGCACGGCCCGGTCGGCCGCCGCGGCTGTGGATCGTCACCGCCGGGGCGATGGCGGCGCGCCCTGGCGAGGCCGGCGACCCGGGCCTCGGGGCCCTGCGCGGCCTGATCCGTGTGCTGGCGCTGGAGCGGCCCGGGCTGCGGGCCACGCTCGTCGACCTCGACACAGTCGGCGGCCCGCGGTCCGCGGCCGCCACGCTGGCCGCCGAGCTGATGGCCGACGCCCCGGACGACGAGGTGGCGTGGCGGGACGGCCGCCGCCTGGTGGCCCGGCTGGCCCGGGCCTCCGCGCCCCGGGGCCGGTCCGGCCGGACGACCCGGCGACCTGTCGTCAGGCCGGACGGGGGCTACATCGTCACCGGCGGCTGCGGCGGCCTCGGGCTCGTCGTCGCCCGCTGGCTGGCCGAGCGCGGCGCGAGCCGCATCGTGCTGAACAGCCGCTCCGGCGCGCCGCCGGAAGCGCGGATCGCGCTCGATCAGATGCGCGCGGCGGGTGCCCGGGTCCGCGTGGTGCGCGGGGATGTCACCCAGCCCGGGGTGGCGGCGAGGCTGGTCGCCGCGGCGCGGACCGGCGGCACGCCGCTGTGCGGGATCGTGCACGCGGCGGGCATGTTCGCGGACGCCCTGGTCGACGGCATCACGCCCGCTGACCTGTCGCGGGTGTGGGCCCCGAAGGTCGAAGGGGCCTGGCGGCTGCACGAGGCCGCCGAGCACGCCGACCTGGACTGGTTCGTGCTGTTCTCGTCGGCCGCGGCGCTGCTCGGCTCGCCCGGCCAGGCCGCCTACGCCAGCGCCAACGCCGGGCTGGACGCGCTCGCGGCCTGGCGCCGGGCGCGGGGCCTGCCGGCCACGGCCATCAACTGGGGCGTCTGGTCGGGCGCCGGGCGCGCCGGCGACGTGGCCATCAGCGGCATCGACCCGATCAGCCCCGAGGAGGGGGTCGAGGCCCTCGAAGCGCTGCTGGCGGAGGACCGGACGGCGGCGGGCGTGATCCGCATCGACCCGTCCGCCGCGGCCGCCGCCTATCCGGAGATCGCCGCGATTCCGTTCTTCGGCTCGCTGCTGGACGCCGATCCCGGGGAGGGCGCCACCGCGGCCGACTGGCCGGGCGCCGCGGCGATCCGCGCCGCCGGTCCGGAGCGGCGCCGCGCGCTGATCGACCAGCGGGCGCGGTCCGCGGTCACGGCCGTCCTCGGCCTGCCGGCGGACCAGCTGCCCGCCGACCTCCCGCTGGTCGACGCCGGGATGGACTCACTGGCGGCGCAGCGCATCGGCAACGTTCTCGAGCATGACCTGGGCGTGGCCATCGACCCCGCCCTGCTGCTCGGCGGCGCGACCCTGGCGCAGTTGCAGCTGTCGCTCGCGGCGGAATTGGACGGCCGATCGGTTAGCGCGCAGCGGCGCACGCCGGCGAAACGTTACGAATCGTCTTTTCACTCAGCGAGCGGCGCGGCGCCGTCGCGAGGGGTTGAGCCCAGGGACGCGGCCGAACGGCAGGTGGCCCGGGTGGCCGCGGAGGTGCTCGGCGCCGGGCCGGTCGGCGTGACCGACGACCTGCGCGCCGCGGGCCTGACCCCGGCGGCGCGGGCCGAGATCGCGGCCAGGCTGGCGCGCGAGACGGGCCACGATCTCGATCCGGCCACCCTGCTCGCCGTCCCCACGGTCGAGGCGGCGGCGGAGACGGTCCGGCAGGCCGAGGACGGCGAGGCCGCCGGCCTGATCCGGCCGATCCGGGCGGGCGGGCCGAGGCTGCCGGTGCTGCTCGCCCACCCGGCGGGGGGCACCACCACCGTGTACAAGACCCTGGCCGGGCTGCTCGACGGCGACCGTGCGGTGTTCGGCCTGGAGCGGCTGGACGGCGGGGTCGGCGACCGCTGCGAGCGTTACGCCGAGGCGATACTCGAGCGGTTCCCCGGCGGCTGCGTGCTCGGCGGCTGGTCGTTCGGCGGGGTGCTCGGCTACGAGACCGCGCGACGGCTCACCGCGGTTTCCCTGGTCGTGCTGCTGGACGCGGCCCTGCCGCTCCCGGTTCCGGCGGGCGACGAGGAGCACGTCCTGGCCCGCCGCTTCGCGGCCTTCGGCGACTACCTGACCAGGACCTACGGCCGGGCCGTCCGGCTGCCAGCCGACGAGCTGCTCGGCCTGTCCGAGGGTGCCCAGCTTGACCTGGTGGCCCGGCGGATGGCCGAGGCCGGCCTGGACGGCGAGCTCAGCCCGGCGATCCTGCGTCACCAGCAGACCTCCTACGAGGACACGCGGGCGCTGGAGCGCTACGTTCCCGGCGGCTACGAGGGCCGCGTCGTGCTGTACCGGGCGGAGCGGGACACGCCCTGGGCGGTCCGCGATCCGCGCTACGAGATCACCAGCGAGACCCGGGGCTGGCACCGGCTGTGCCCGCGGCTCGAGGTGGTCGGGATCGATGCCCACCACCTGAACCTGCTTGACCCTCCCGCTGTCACCGCCGTCGCGGCTCACCTGCGTGAGCTGCTCAGCAAGATTGGAGGCGAGCCTTGACCGACCTGACCGAGGCCGTAGCCGCCGGGGCGCCCGCCGACGAGCTGGCCCGCTGCCCGGTGCCGGCGACCTACCGGGCCGCACACGTCCGGAAGTCGGATGTGGGCATGTTCGGCGAGGCCGCCGACAAGGATGTCCGGAGGTCGCTGCGCGTCGGTGAGGTTCCCATGCCGGAGCTGGCCCCGGACGAGGTGCTGATCGCCGTGATGGCGGCGGCCGTGAACTACAACACGGTCTGGTCAGCGATCTTCGAGCCGTTGCCCACGTTCGCGTTCCTGGCCCGGTACGCGCGCCAGGGGCGCTGGGCCGCCCGCCATGACCTGACCTACCACGTTCTCGGCTCCGATGCCGCGGGCGTGATCGTCCGGCTCGGCGACGGCGTGCGGCGCTGGTCGGTCGGCGACCGCGTCGTGATCAGCCCCGCCTACATCGACCCTGAGGACCCGGCGACCCAGGATGACAGCATCGCCTCGGCTGACGCTCTGGCCTGGGGATTCGAGACCAACTTCGGGGCGCTCGCCGACTTCGCGGTGGTGAAGGCGAGCCAGCTGCTGGCCAAGCCGCCGCACCTGACCTGGGAAGAGGCGGCCAGCACGACCCTGTGCGCGGGCACCGCCTACCGGATGCTGGTCAGCCGGCGGGGCGCGGCCATGAAGCTGGGCGACGTCGTGCTCATCTGGGGCGCGACCGGCGGCCTCGGCGGCTACGCGGTCCAGCTCGTCGCGCGCGGCGGCGGGGTACCGGTCGGCGTGGTCAGCTCGCCGGCCCGGGCCGAGCTCGCCCGCAAGCTCGGCTGCGCCGGCGTCATCAACCGCGCCGAGCTCAACGGCACCCTCGCCGACGCCAAGGGCTGGCGACGGCTGGGCGACGAGATCCGCAGGCAGGTGGGCGAGGACCCGCACATCGTGTTCGAGCACTCGGGGCGGGAGACGTTCGCCGCCTCGGTGTACGTGGCGCGGCGCAGCGGCACGATCGTCACCTGCGGCTCGAGCACGGGCTACCAGCACGAGTACGACAACCGCCACCTGTGGATGAAGGTCAAGCGGATCATCGGCAGCCACGGCGCCAACTACCAGGAGAACTGGGAGATGAACCGGCTCGTCACGCTGGGCATGCTGGTCCCGACGCTGTCGTCGGTCTACCCGCTGTCCCAGGTAGGCGAGGCCACCAGGGGCGTGCAGCAGGGTCGGCACACCGGCAAGACCGCGGTGCTGTGCCTGGCGCCGCGCGAGGGCCTTGGCGTGCAGGACCCGGTCGCGCGCGAGCGGGTCGGCGAGGACCGCCTGCGGCTGTTCCGCGGGGCGTGACCCCCTATCTCGTGCGGGCCGCGCCGTTGGCGCTCACCGGATGGTCGGCGCGCGCCGCGGCGGCGTTCGGGCCCGCCGCGCCGTTCGCGCTGGCTGCGGGAGCGGCGGTGCCGAGCAGTCGCCGCGCCCGCAGTGCGATCTCCAGCTCGAACCGGCTCTCCGGCTCGGCGAGCGCCTCCCCGAACAGGCCCTGCAGCTGGCGGAGCCGGTAGCGGGCGGTCTGCGGGTGGACGTGCAGCTGCCGCGCGACCGCCTTGGCGTTGCCGCCGTTCTGCAGCCAGGACAGCAGGGTGTCGGCGAGCATGTCCCGCTGGCCGGGGCGCAGTTCCTGCAACGGCCCGAGCCGGGCCGCGCTGAGCGCGCGCGCCAGCTCCTCATCGGCGAAGATCACCATCGTGGCCAGATGATCGGCGCAGCGTATGACGCTGCCGGCCGCCGCGGCGGCCGGGGTTGGGATCCCGCGCTGGGCCAGCGCCAGCGCCTGCCGGGCCCAGCGCAGCGAGCGGCTCGCCCGGGCGAGGGGCACGGCGGGCCCGATCGCGCCGGTCCAGCCGCGCAGCCCGCGTTCGATCATCTGCGCCCGGCCCGGGCCGTCAGGATCGGGCACCAGCAGGCACGGGTCGTCGCGGGCGGTGTCCACGATCACGTCCGGCGCCAGCGCAGGCAGCGGCCCGAAGTAGTCGTGACCCTGGTGCCGGAGGGCCACGGCGGCGACCCTGCGCGGCAGGGCCCACTGCGCGGCCCGGGCCAGCTCCGCGATCGCCTCGGGGGAGGCGGGAGGATCGGCGACCACCAGGCTGAGCAGGCGCCGCCTGCGGCGTTCCAGCTCGCCGGCCACCTCGGCGCGCGCGGTCGTGAAACCCTCGGCGCAGGCTCCGGCCAGCTCGTCGAGGTAGAGGAAGATCGCCTCGCCCACCCGGGCCAGGACGTCGGGGTCCAGAGCCGACTCGTCCCGTGCCTTCGCGCACAGGCTCCGCCACGCGACCCGGGCCCCGAGCCGCAGTGCCGTCTGCAGCGGCTCGAGGTTGCGTCCCTCGGCGGCCTCGATGCGGCCGATCTCGCGGAATACCGTCGCGGTCTTCTCGCGCGGCGTGGCGGGGTTCGCGATCCGATCGACGAACTGCTCCAGCGCGTGCGTTACCGCGCGGCGCACGGTGGCACGGTACGCGTCATCCAGCGGCCGCGCGTACTCCGGCACCCCGCGGTGAATGGCGTCGATCATTTCCTCGGCCACCCTGGCGAGCTCGGGCAGCATCATCTCGGCCGTCTCGAACGGCACACGCGGCCATGGCGCGGTAGCCGTATTTGTCGTTCGTCCCACCTGACTCACCATCCGGAGTTACAGCGACGCCGGTCATTCCTACTCGAAGGTAACCTGAAAAGCCTTGTTATGACCGGGAATGGAATGGTGGCCCGGCCCTTTGCCACCTCCGCGTGGCGGCCGATCGGGAGGCCGTTACGCTCGCGGGCTGGCACTCACTCGGCTCGCCGCGGCCCTGGGCCTGGCGGGCAACCGGGTGGTTGGCCCGCTGTACCGGTAACAGACGGATCGGTGGCCCATCCATCCGGCTCCGCGGCAGCGACCAGGCCCGCCCCAACCAGGGCATCGGGCCCTCCAGGCCCGCCCCCAACCGGGTGGTTGGCCCATCGAACCGGCTAGAGGCGGATGGCCCGTTCACCCGGTTGGGCCGCGAGGCCGGGCGGGTGTGGCGCCAGGCGGGGCGGGTGTGGCGCGAGGCCAGGCGGGTGTGGCGCGAGGCCAGGCGGGTGTGGCGCGAGGCCGGGCGGGTGTGGCGCGAGGCCGGGCGGGTGCCTCGCGGCGGCCGCCTGGCGCCCCGCCCGCTGCGGTGCCGCTTGACACCGGCGGCGTGTGAGGTCATTCTTAACATAACGGTTCTAGAATGAGATGGTTATGAAATGACTGCCGACCGGCTCAGTCGGGTGTTCGGGGCGCTCGCGGATCCGACCCGGCGCGCGATCCTGACCCGGCTGACCGAGGGCGAGGCGACGGTGGCAGAGCTCGCGGCGCCGTTCCGCGTGTCCCAGCCGGCGATCTCCCGGCACCTGAAGGTGCTGGAGGACGCGGGGCTCATCTCGCGTAGCCGACGCGCCACTGCCCGGCTCAGTCACCTGGAGGCTGAGCCGCTGCGCGAGGTAACCACCTGGCTGGCCCGCTACCAGCGGTTCTGGGACGAGAGCCACGAGCGGCTCGACGATCTGCTCGCCGCCCTGCAGGCGGCGGACGAAGGAGGCCACAATGAGTAAGACCGAGATCACAGCTGAGCCGGGCATCCCGCTCATCGTCATGACGCGGGACTTCGACGCCCCGTGCGACCTGGTGTTCCGCGCCTACACCGAGCCAGAGCTGCTGGTCCAGTGGCTGGGCCCGCGCGACCTGACCACGACGGTCGACCGCTACGACGTGCGCGACGGCGGGCGGTGGCGCTACGTCCAGAAGGACCCGGAGGGCAACGAGCACGGCTTCCACGGGGTCTTCCATGGCGAGCCGTCGCCCGAGGCCATCGTGCAGACCTTCGAGTACGAGGGCATGCCGGGCCACGTCATGCTCGAGACCACGACGCTCGAGGAGCGCGGCGGCACCACGCTGGCGCGCACGGTCGCCAGCTTCCAGTCCGTGGCCGACCGCGACGGCATGGTCGCCTCGGGGATGGAGCGGGGTGTGCACGAGGGCGACGAGCGCCTGGACGAACTGCTCGCCAGGCTTCAGGTCGGCTGAGCCCTGCCTAGGCGAGGCTTCGCCGGACTTCCACACCGCCGGTCAGCTGGCCGATGCCACGGTATCGTGGGGAGCTGTGTCTTTGTCCCAGGCTTCCTACGTGCTCGCCGACCGGTACCGGCTCGACGACCGGATCGCCACCGGCGGCATGGGCGAGGTATGGCGTGCCTTCGATCTGGTGCTCGGCCGGCCGGTAGCGGTCAAGCTGCTCCGGGACGACTACGCCCAGCACCCCGAGACGCTTGAGCGGTTCCGGGCGGAGGCCCGGCACACCGCGGCGGTGTCGCATCCGGGGATCGCGCAGATGTACGACTACGGCGAGCCGTGCCCCGGGCAGCCGCCCTTCCTGGTCATGGAGCTGGTGGACGGGGTGCCGCTGACCGAGCTGCTCGCGCGCGGGCCGCTGGATCCGGCGCGGGTCATGGACCTGGTCGCCCAGGCCGCGGCGGGCTTGTCCGCCGCGCACGCCGTGGGCCTGGTGCACCGTGACATCAAGCCAGGCAACCTGCTGGTCAGCCCGGACGGCACGGTGAAGATCACCGATTTCGGGATCGCGTACGCGGCGGGCTCGGCGCCGCTGACCCGCACCGGCGCCCTGATCGGCACCCCCGCCTACCTGGCTCCCGAGCGGGTCACGGGCGCGTCGGCGGGCCCGGCCAGCGATCTGTACTCGCTGGGCATCGTGGCCTACGAGTGCCTGACCGGAGCGCAGCCGTTCACCGGGACTCCCATGGAGGTCGCGCTCTCCCATCAGTACCAGTCGCTGCCGCCGCTTCCGCCCGCGGTGCCGCTGCCGGTCGCGGCGCTGGTCGCCGAGCTGACCGCCAGGGACCCCGCGGGGCGTCCGGCCGACGCCGGCGAGGTCGCGGCGCGGGCTGTGCGCCTGCGGGACGCCCTGGACGGCGCCGCGACCGGCGATGGCCCCTGGCTCGCCCCGGCCGGCAGCGGGGACGAGCGCTGGTCGGCCGCGACCCAGGCGGAGCCCTGGCTGGCCACGCCGGCCTCCGAGGGGGACATCCGGTACGGCGCGCTGCCGGCCGCCAGGCCCGGGCGGCCGGGCGAGACGCAGCTCGAAGGGGCGACGCTGCGCGATGTCGGCCTGCATGACGCCGGGACGTACGGCCTGGAACCACCCGGGCCACGGGGAGCCCGGCACCGCGACAGGCGACGCCCAGCCCGCGGCCACACCCTGCTGGTGCTGGCCGCGGCGGCCGTCGCCGTGATCGTCGGCCTGACCGGCTGGATGCTGGTCTCCGGCGCGTCGTCGGGCGCGCCCCCGGCGCCCCGCCACTCGGCCGCGGCGCGGCCACGGGCGACCACGCCCCTCATGGTGACGGTGCCCGCCGACCTGGCCGGCCAGCCCTACAAAGACGTGGTACAGCAGCTCCAAGGAATGGGCCTGAAGGTCAAGCTGAAGTACGTGCCCAGCGACCAGGACCACGGAACGGTGGTGTCCGTGTCACCTGTCGGCCCGGTCGCGCTGGGCACGACCGTCACGGTCACGGTGGCGTTGCACCACCATCACGACAACGGCGACGGAAACGGGAACGGGGGCGGCCAGTAGGTCGCCAGCCCGTCACCCGGAGCCGAGCAGGCCGCGGGCGGCGGCCTCGATGTGCCCGGCGTCGATGCCCGCCGCGGCCAGCAGCTCCTCGCTCGTGCCCGAGCCCGGGAGCTCGCGGACGGCCAGGTGCGCGACCCGCAGCGACAGCGGCCCCATCTCCAGCAGGGCCGCGGTCACGGCCGAGCCGATCCCGCCCTCCGGGTGGTGGTCCTCGGCCACGACCAGGCGCCCGTCCGTGACCGCCGCGGCGGCCGCGAGGGTCGCCGTGTCGATGGGCTTGACCGAGTACAGGTCGATCACCCGGGCGCGGATGCCGTCACCCGCCAGGCTCTCGGCCGCGGCCAGGCAGGCGTGCAGGGTGACCCCGGCGCCGATCAGCGTCACCGCGTCGTCCAGGCTCGACCGCAGCACCTTGGCCCCGCCGATGGGGAAGGTCTCGCCGGCGTCGTAGAGCACGGGATAGGCGCCCCGGGTGGTCCGCATGTAGCTGATGCCTGACCGCTCCGCCATCGCGTAGACCAGGGCCGCCGCGGACGTCGCGTCGCTCGGGTAGAGCACCGTCGATCCCTGCACGGCTTGCATCATCGCCAGGTCCTCGAGCGCCATCTGCGACGGGCCGTCCGCGCCGATCTCGACGCCCGCGTGCGAGCCGGCCAGGCGGATGTTCGCCTGGGAGATCGCGGCCATCCGGATGAAGTCGAATGCGCGCGTGAAGAACGCGGCGAATGTCGACGCGAAAGGTACGTAACGCCGGACGCCGAGGCCGACCGCCGCGGCCACCATCTGCTGCTCGGCGATGAACATCTCGAAGTAACGATCCGGGTAGGCGTGGGCGAACTCGTCCGCGTGGGTCGAGTTGCTGACCTCCCCGTCGAGGGCCACGACCCGGGGGTGATCGGCGCCGAGCGCCTTGAGCGCGTCGCCGTAGGCCTTGCGGGTCGCGACCTTCTCGCCCAGCGAGTACGCCGGCATCGATGAGGTGCCGCCGGGGGTCGGCGGCGCCGGCGCGGTGCCGGAGGGGGCGTCGGGCCGCGGGCCGCGCACCCGGAGGCTGCGCTCGCCGCCGAGCTCGGCGATCGCGCGGGCGGCCATGTCGGCGGGGAACGGCCGGCCGTGCCAGCCGTTGCGGTTCTCGACCTCGGAGAAGCCGCGACCCTTGATGGTGCGGGCCAGCACCACGGTCGGCTGGCTGGTGGTCCCGTCCGCCGCGGTGGTCAGGGCCGCGTCGATCTCGCCCAGGTCATGTCCGTTGATGGTGAGCACCCGGGCGCCGAACGCCCCGGCGCGGCGGGCGTAGGCATCGAGGTTCCACTCGAGCTCGGTGGGCCCGCGCTGCCCGAGCCGGTTGACGTCGACGATCGCGATCAGGTTGGACAGCTCGTAGTGGGAGGCATGGTCGAGGGCCTCCCACATGGACCCCTCGGCCATCTCGCTGTCCCCGCACAGCACCCATACCCGGTAGGGAAGGTGATCGAGGTACTTGCCGGCCAGCGCTACCCCCACCCCGTCGGGCAGGCCCTGGCCCAGCGATCCCGTGGCCACGTCGACCCACGGCAGCGCGGGCGTGGGGTGGCCTTCCAGGACGGAGCCGAAACGCCGGTACTTCGTCATCAGCTCCTCGTCGGACACCACGCCCACGGCCTTGTAGACGGAGTACAGCAGCGGGGAGGCGTGCCCCTTCGAGAAGATCAGGTGGTCGTTGCTGTCGGCGTGGGGGTCGTCCCAGTCGTAGCGCAGGTGGCGCCCGACCAGCACCGCGAGCAGGTCCGCGGCCGACATGCTCGAGGTGGGGTGACCGGATCCGGCACTGGTGGCGGACCGGATGGAATCGACGCGAAGCTGCGCGGCCAGCTCGCCCGCGGTGTCGAGGTCGATTCCGGTCAGCGTTCCGGGCGCAGTCATCGTGATCAGACCTCTCTGGGTCGGTTGCAGATTTCTCTTTCCTCCACCCTAAGTAAGGGGGCCAGATCTACCCGCAGGGTGATGCCCCGCTGATTCTGCCCCGCCACGATGGACTTAGACGGGCGAGATAGCGGAGGGCCGCGAGATGAACGTTCGGCAGGACATGCGAGCCTCGGATCACGATCGGCAGCAGGCTGTCGACGTGCTGCGGGCCGGCCTCGAGGACGGTCGCCTGACGATGGAGGAGTACACCGAGCGCATGGGGCGGGCTTACCAGGCCGTGACCTACGCCGACCTGGCCCCGCTGTCCGCCGACCTGCCGGCGGCTGGTCCGCCGGCGCCCGAGCC
>DASYXX010000961.1:0-17218 GCA_035934395.1 Streptosporangiaceae bacterium | reverse complement strand
AGTGCCCGTCATCATGCCAGTACGTTTCAGCGAGCGACATGGGCTCGGTCCAGCATTCGAGGTACGTGACATGCTCCGGGCCGGCAGTCAGCGTGTAGGGTGCCCCCGCTTCGGCGACCCAGAACTCGCCGGGGCCAATTCGCCGGGTTTCCGCGCCTTGCTCGCCGTATTCGACGTCGATCGAGCCGCCAATGACAATCATCAGCTGACGGAGATTGTGGTGCCGCCTCGGAACAGTGAAGCCCGCTCGAATCCGGCGGCCTCGCCATTTAAAGGCCGGCTCGACCTTCGTTGAGTGCCACATCGCTCCATCGAAGGTCGCCGTGATGTCCACAGGCGCGGTCGTCATAAATCCGCCGTCATTCCAGTAGAAGCTCGGATCGGCCGGGTCGAACTGGAGTGGCTCCCAGCCGTCGTCATCGAGGAGATCGAAAAAGGAAATAGGCACAGCCCCATGATTCTCCTGCGGGTCGCCGTGGTCAACGCGAACGTTCCGCTGGGCGGGACGGGCGGGGGCCACCCGCGTCGTTCCGCCCAGCGGAACCGCGCTCGCGACACGCGCGAGCCGCCGTCAGTACATTGATCGCATGCCGATTACTGCCACCAGCCTGCTGGACGACGAGGGATGGGTGCCCATGTCGCCGGACCAGCAGCACAACCCGAGCTACTACTGGGAGGACGGCCGTCTGCTGGCCGACGCCCCGGTGGACTTCCGGGCAACCTTCGACGGTGCCATGTGGGTTACCGGCAAGCCGATCGACGTTCGGGCGTTCAATCGCAACCCGCTACGGGTCCGCCCGAACTTCGTGGTTCCCCGCCATCATCACAACGTCGACGAGACGGTCTTCGTCTTCCAGGGCGAGTACACCATCGAGCACGGCGACGTCGACAATCCGGAGTCCGCCCGGGTGGGACCGGGTTGCTTTTTTACCAGCCGGGCCGGGACCCCGTACACGATGACGGCCGGCCCCGAGGGCGTCACCTACATCGAGACCTGGGGCGTGCCGCTGATCAAGCTGAAGACCGTCTGGTACGACGTCGGATGGGTGCGCCGCTGAGCCGGGGCACGGCAACGGCGGGCCGTGACCGCCTGACTCACTGCGTCACCGCCTCATTCCATCCGGTCGCGCAGCAGGAAAGCGCGGACGACGCTCTCGAACTCGTCCTTGCGCTCGATCATCGCCCAGTGACCGCAGTCGTAGAAGACGTGCAGCTCGCACTTGCGGATGAGCCGCATGGCGGTCAGCGCGCTGTCGAGGGGCGTCACCCGGTCATCCCGGCCGAACATGATCAGCGTCGGCGCCTGAATCCTGGTGAGCAGCGCGATCTGGTCGGCGGCGCCGACAGTGCGCGTGCGCATCGCCTCTAGCATCGGCCGGTTGTACAGCCTTCTGATGCCGGCCACCGCGTCCGGGTCCGCCGCCGCCTTCCACCGCATCTGCACGAACTCCTCGGTCAGGATGGCGGGGTCGTAGACCATCGACTCCATCCACTTCGTGAGCCGTTCGAGAGTGGGATCCTCGACGAATTCCACCAGCAGCTTGATGCCCTCGGGCGGGGACGGGCTGAGCAGCGCGAGGCCGACGCCGCCGATCGTCACCAGCCGGGTCACCCGCTCGGGCTGGTCGGCGGCGATCCGCGCCGCGACCGCGCCGCCCATCGAGTTGCCGACGATCGGCAGTGGCCCGAGCCCGAGCCCGTCCAGGAAGTCCAGCACCGCTGCGGGCGCCGCCACCAGCGGATGCTTGGCCGGCGAGTAGCTCCGGCCGAACCCGGGCATGTCCAGCAGGTACGTCGTGAAGTCCCGGGCCAGGGCGGGCAGGTTGCCCCGGAAGTTCGCCCAGCCGCTGACGCCGGGGCCCGACCCGTGCAGCAGAAGCAGCGGCGGCCCGTCGCCGGCCACGTGATAGTGCAGCGGCCCGTTCGGCGTGGGGAGGAACTCGCTGGTCGAGTCGTACCCGAACTCACTCACCGTGGCCTCCGCGCGGCAACGTGACGGCCGGCCCGGTAGCCCATCGTCACGCTTGAGCCGATGCAGGCGCCGCCGCCCGGGTACGCCGCGCCGAGCACCGCGGCGGAGGTGTTGCCCGCCGCGTAGAGCCCGTCGATGATCGGAACGCGGTTGCCCAGCACCCGCCCGTCCTTGTCGATGCGGCAGCCACCATTGGTACCGAGGGTGCCCGGCCACTGCTGGACGGCGCCGAACGGCGGGCCGAGGACCGGCTTGTGGCGTACGGTTTCCGGCCCGGTCAGCACGTGTGTCTGCTCCGGATCGGCCCAGTCGGGATCCTCGCCCAGCTCGGCATGCTCGTTATAGCGCTTGACCGTTTCCTCGAGCCCGTCGGCATCGACGCCGATCTTCTCCGCCAGCTCGCGGACCGAGCCGGCCAGCGCCACCCAGCCGGGCGGCTGCTGACCGTCCGGGCCGACCAGGCTCATCTCAATGCCCGGCTTGGCGCCCATGATCCCTTTTTCGAGATGCCGGGCACCGAAGATGGCCCACGCCGGCGGCTTGTTCGCGAATCCAGGATAGCGCTGGTCGTAGAACCCGAATGGGTGAGAGAAGTCATTATACGTATAGCCGCCATGCATGAACCTGCGACCGAGCTTATTGACCAGGATGGAACCCGGGCCCAGGCTCATCATCATCTGCGGCAGCGGATTCCCGTCGCGGCCCTTCTCCCACAGGTCGTAAATAACGCCGAAGCCGAAGAATGTCGTCATCGAGCCCATCTTGGCCCCGATCTCCATCGCCATCAGATGGCCGTCACCGGTATTTTCCCACGGCGTCAAGGGCTTGACCTCGTACCCGATGAACGTCTTGACCATCTCGGGGTTCCACTCAAAACCACCGCACGCAAGGACGACGCCCTTACTGGCGCCGACGCGGCGCTCGCCGTTCTCGCCGCCGACGATCACGCCGACGACTGCCGCGTCGCCGTCGGTGATAAGCCGGGTGGCCGGTGTGGACGTCCGCACCTCGACCCCCCGGTCAAGCAGGGCCCGCAGCAGCGGGGCAATCAGCCCGCCGCCCTTCGCCCGCCATCCCTCGCGCCGACGCTGGGCGAGCTCGGCCGGGCCGACCTCGCCTCGTCGCTGCTCCGGGAAGCTGACCTCAGCCGGCGGAACCCACGGGCCGCGGTTGACCAGCTTCGCGAGCTCTCCCAGCTCGGCGCCTGCTGGATACGGCATGACGGCGACCGTGCGCGGAAAGGGCTTGCAGCCCGGTATGCGGCTGCCGATCACCGAGTAGTAGTCGTTCAGCGAAACATGCGGCTCGGACCGGTACCCGGTGTGCGCTTCCAGGTAGTCGAGCGCCTCCGGCGCGGTGTCGACGTAGACCTCGATCAGGGACGGATCGCATGCTCGCCCGTCGGACAGCCGGGTGACGTAGGCGATTGCGTCCTCGCGGGAATCCTGCCCGGCGATGTGCCGGTTATTCGGGATCCACATATCACCACCGGACACGGCGGTCGTCCCCCCGATGAATTCAGACTTCTCCACGACCACGACGCTCGCGCCGCCGTCCGCGGCCAGCAACGCAGCGGTCAGCGCTCCTCCGCCGCTACCCACCACGACTACATCGAAGACCTCGTCCCACTTCTGATTTACAGGCACAGCGGGGCTCCCAAGCAGTCGGCAGTGCTAACAGTCATGATGCTCGCCGGTTCACCACCTGTCCCGACCAGATGGCGAGCGCGGTATTGCGGACCTCGTGTTCGAGCGAATGCGCCTGCATCCGGGCGATCGGCCCGGTCACCGACACCGCGCCGATCGCCCGTCCCCCGCCTCGAATGGGCGAGGCGACACATCCCAGGCCCGGGTACGCCTCTTCCCTGTCATAGGCGATGCCCGTCCGGCGAGCGCTGTCCAGCGCGGCTTCCATCGCCCGCGGCTCGATGATCGTGAATTCGGTGCGGCGCGGCATGCTCGCCAGTGCCAGCACCTGGCTCCGCTGATCCTCGAACGCCAGCATGGCCTTGCCCAGCGCCGTGCAGTGGGCCGGCTCCCGGCCGCCCACTCGCGTGGGCAAGCTGAACCGCGTCATCGCGATGCGGTCCAGGTACACCACTTCGCCGTGGTCGAGTATGCCCAGGTGGACAGCGAGCCCGGTGCGAAGGGCCAGCGAGTGGACGTGCTGGAACGCTACCTCGCGCAGGCCGGTTCGCTGCAGGGCGACGCTGCTGAGCTCGAGGAGCTTCAGGCCGACCCGGTATCCGCCGCTGTTGCGCTCGAGCCAGCCCACCGCGCACAGCTGGCTCGCCAGGCGGTGGACCGTCGACTTGGGCAGGCCGACCCGGTGACTGATCTCGCTGAGCGCCAGGGCATGGTCGCGGCCGTCGAACGAGGCAAGGATCGCCTCCAGCCGGCCCACGACGCTGCTTGGATGGCCGCCGTCCTCGTCCCCGAGCGGGTGGACGTCGCTGCCGCTGACGGCAGGCGGACCAACGCGGTGTTGTAGCGCAACCACTGACGGGTGCCCTCTTTCGCCGGGGCCTACACTGACTGGTCAGTACATGATAGGAAGAGCATGCCCGCTGCGGCAATGCGCGGGCACGGCCACGAAATGCAGCGATGCGTCTTGATCAGCGGGATGCCGCACCATCCGCCGCGGCCGCCGCGCCCGGGGTAGCTTCGACGTGCTGCCCGTCGGCCCGACCGCTCCTTCGACCAGGAGGAAGAGAATGAGCGACGTCAGCACAACAGCGCCGGCCGAAGCTACGACCGTTGACAAGATACGAGCGCTGCTGCCGGAGATCAGCGCGCGGGCCGAGGAGATCGAGCGGACGCGGTCGGTGCCGCGGGACCTCGCCGAGCAGCTCCGGTCAGCCGGCGTCTTCCGCAGGTACGTGCCGCGCTCGCACGGCGGTGACGAGATGTGGCCGGACGCGGGCCTCACCGTGATCGAGGAGCTCGCCCGCGCCGATGCCTCCGTCGCGTGGGTCGCGGCGGTCGGGTCGGAAGGGCCGAGCTTCTATGCGTACCTGCCCCCGGATACCTATGACCAGATCTACTCGGCCGGGCCCGATGTCATCCACACGGGCGTGATCAACGCGACCGGCCGCGCGGTGCGCGACGGGGATGGTTACCGGTTCAGCGGACGGTGGTCGTTCGCCAGCGGTTGCGCAATTGCCGACTTCATCTGCATCAACGGCATTCTTGATGGCGCCGAGCCGGCGCCCGGCCCGCCCCCGACGCGGTTCGGGGTCGTCCCGGCCAGCGAGGTGCAGATCGACGACGTCTGGCACGTCAGTGGCCTCAAGGGGACGGGAAGCCAGGACGTCGTCGTGCAGGACCTGTTCATACCCGAGGACTGGACGGGAACATTTGCCGACCTGCCGAAGATTGCCCGGCACCCCCTCGACCAGCGGCCGCTGCTGGCCCGGTTCGGTTCGGAGTTCGCCGCGGTGGCCGTGGGGATTGCTCAGGGAGCCCTCGACGACATCGTCGACATCGCCCGCAACAAGGTCCCGGCGATGTCGCGGAGCAAGCTCGCGGCCGATCCCGTAGCGCAGTACATGGTCGGATCCCTCGCCACCGACCTGCACATGGCACGCACGCTGCTGCACGATGTCGCCCGCGCCGACCAGGAGAGCGTGCCGATGGGGCCACCCGACAACACGGCGATGCAGGTCCGGCGCGCGCGGCTGGCTCGTGCGGCATCGGTCGCCGCGTCCGCCGTCGATGCGTGCTACACCGTGTCCGGCACGACCGGGCTGTTCGAGTCCTGCCCGCTGCAGCGCCGGCTCCGCGACGTGCGCGCGGTGACCCAGCACTTCCTGCTGTCGGCACGAAGCGCGTTCGGGCCGGTGGGCGCCGCGCTGCTGGGCGAACGCCCGGCGCGCTGAAAGCGGGACCCGCTCGACGGACGAGTCCGCCCGCCCTGACGCGGCCGGACCACGCTGGGGCCGTGTTGTACTGACCGGTCAGTACACGATAGTCGGCGCCCGTCGCGGCGGCGGGCGCGGGCCGCTCCGCCTCAGGCGACCTTCCCGGGAGATGTTCCCCGTAAGACTACATTCATTATGTTTCGTTTAGTAAGTTGATTATACCTTATGTTCGCATGGCGCCAGCGGACGCTGGAGGCGCGTGAGGCACGCTGAGCCAGCTCCCTGGAGGGCGGGACGGGGATGAGCTACAACAGATCCCGGGCGGCCGACTCGTTGATGTCGCGCCGGATCCGCCAGGTGCTGGCGCTGGAGCCGGGCGCAACGGCGCTCTCTTTCGGCGGCATGGCGTTTACCTGGTCGTTCTACTCGGAAGCGATCGCCGATCTTGACTCATCGCTGTCCGCGCATCCCAGGGCCCGGCGGATCGGGATAGTGCTGCGCAATCGCCCCGGGCCGCTGGCGGCGCTGATCGCCACCATCGGCACCGGTCGCGAGGTGGTGACGCTGAGCCCGCACCTCGGCGATGCCGGCCTAGCGGAGGACCTCGCCGACCTCGCGCCCGACGTAATCGTGGCGGAGGACGATGACTGGGCCCGCCCCGCGGTCCTCGCCGCGGCCGAGGCGATCGGCGCTATCGCGCTGCGCAGCGGATCCGATCGCGCCCTGGCCGTGCTGCCCGCCAGCTGGTCACCGAATCCGCCGCTGCACTACCCCGGGGACATCGCCGTGCTGATGATGACCAGCGGCACCACGGGACGGCCCAAGCGCGTCGAGCTCACGTATGACCACATGGCCGCGGCGTTCAGCGCGGCCGGGCTGGCCCTCGACGGGGCTCACGAGCCTGCGCTGCGCCGCCGCAGCGACATCCTGTGGGCCTCCCTTGCCCACATCAGCGGCCTGTATTTCGCGATCGCGCACGTCATGGAGGGCCGCAGCGTCGCCCTCATGGAGAAGTTCGAGGTCGACGCCTGGGCGGAACTGGTCAGGCAGCACCGCCCGGGCTACGTCCGGCTGGCGCCCGCGGCGCTGCGGATGGTGCTTCAGGCAGGCGTCCCCGCCGTGACCTTCCAGAGCGTCCGCGCCGTCGGGTCGGGCACCGCGCCGCTCCCGCCGGAGCTGGCGGACGCGTTCGAGGAGCGCTACGGGATCCCCGTGCTCGCCAACTACGGGGCGACCGAGTTCGCCGGCGCGATCGCCGGATGGACGCTGCAGGACAAGGAGCAGTGGGGGCGACGCAAGCGCGGCAGCGTCGGGCGTGCCCACCACGGCATCGAGCTGCAGATCGTTGATGCCGAGACGGACGATCTGCTTTCCCCCGGGGAGGTCGGCCTGCTGGAGGCCCGCGGCAGCCAGTTGCCCGGCAGGGACGGTGCCTGGCTGCGGACCACCGACCTCGCCGCGATCGATGACGACGGGTTCCTGTTCATCCACGGCCGGGCGGACGACGCGATCAACCGCGGTGGATTCAAGATCCCCCCCGCCGTGATCGAGGACGCCCTCCTCGCGCACCCAGCCGTCGACGAGGCATCGGCTGTCGGACTGCCTGACCCCAGGCTGGGAGAAGTGCCCGCCGTCGCGGTCACGCTCGCCGGCCCCGCGTCCGAGGAGGAGCTGATGGACTACCTCGGGAGCAGGCTGACCTCCTACCAGCGGCCAGTCGCGATCAAGGTGGTCGACCACCTGCCGCGGACACCCTCGCTTAAGATAAGCCGCGCTCTCGTGCGCCAGCGCTACTTCAGCGAACCCGGCGCGCGGAAGCCGGGTGGCGCTCCCGGCACCCCAACCTCGGGAGACTCTCATGACCGCTGACCGCGGCGGGTACGGCATCCTCACCGAGGAGTCGTTCGAGCGCTCCCGCAGGCGCATCGGCATCCCGCTGCGAACCAACCCGGCCCACATCACCGAGGTGAACGCGGACGCCACCCGGCACTTTGCCTACGGGTACGGCGATGACAACCCGCTGTACTGTGACCCCGGGTACGGCGAGAACACCCGCTGGGGCGGCCTCATCGCGCCGCCGAACTTCACCTACTGCATGGGCGAGAACGCGGCGCCGGCCCTGACCCCGGAGCAGAAGCAGGCGCTCAAGGGCGACCCGTTCGCCGGCCTGGGTTCCTACCAGGCCGCGATGGAGTTTGAGTACTACCGCCCGCTGGTGGCCGGCGACCGCTGCCGGGTGCTGCGCACGCAGGTCGGCGTCCAGGACAAGCAGAGCCGCTTCGGCGGGCGCACGGCGCACGTGACGCACGACTTCCTGTACGCCAACGGCCACGGCCAGATCGTCACGATCCAGCGCGGCACCTGGATCAACGCGGAGCGGCACGCCACGAAGGTCCGGTCCGAGGGCGAGTCCGAGGGCGGGTCGGGCGGGTCCGAGGGTGGGTCGGGCGGGTCTGAGGGCGGGTCGGGCGGGTCCGGGATAAAACAGCCGGTCAGCCTTGAGCCCTACGCCGATGAGGATCTCGCCGAGATCGACGCCGCCTACGACGCGGAGACCCGCCGCGGACCCCAGGTGCGCTACTTCGAGGACGTGGAGGTGGGCCAGGAGATCCAGCCGCGGGTCAAGGGTCCGCTCGTCGTCACCGACCTGATCGTCTGGCACATCGGCTGGGGCATGCAGCTGACCCCGCCGGGCGCGTTCGGCATCGCGCGCAAGGTCCGCAGAAAGGCACCGGGCCTGTACCCGCCGAACGCGCGCCACGTTCCTGACACCGTCCAGCGACTGCACTGGGATCCCGAGCGGGCGCGGGAGCTCGGCATCCCGATGAGCTACGACTACGGCGCGATGCGCGAGACCTGGCTCACGCATGCCCTGACCGACTGGATGGGCGACGACGGCTGGCTGTTCAAGCTCCGCTGCCAGCACCGCAAGTTCAACTACATCGGCGACACCACCTGGATCCGCGGCACGGTCGTGGACAAGGTCCAGGTCGACGGCCGCAACGAGATCCACCTCGAGGTCAGCTGCTGGAACCAGCGCGGCGAGCAGACCACTCCCGGCAGCGCGGTCGTCCTGCTGCCCACCCGGGACCGGGCGGTCGAGCTGCCGGCGCCGCCCGCCGACAGCCTGGAGAGGCTCCTCGCCATCGAGATCGCGCGCTTCGCGTGAGCACCCGGAAAGGTGTGAGCCAGGTGGACTTCGAGCTTACGGAGGAGCAGGCCGCCCTTCGCGAGGCATCCCGGGCCATGCTCGCCGCGAACTGCCCGCCGCGGCTCGTGCGCTCACTGGCCGGCGCCGGCCAGGACACCGACGACAAGCTGTGGCAGCGCGCCGCCGAGCTCGGGTGGACCGGCCTGGCTGTCCCGGCACAGCATGACGGCGCGGGCCAGGGCCTGGTTGAGCTGTGCCTGGTAGCCGAGGAGATCGGCCACGCGGCCGCCCCGGGCCCGTTCACCGACAGCGCGCTGATCGCGCTCGCCCTCGCCAGGGCCGGCCGGGCAGGCCTGCTGCCCGGCCTGGTCGCGGGGCACCTGAAGGCGAGCTTGGCCCACCACGGCTCGGTGGTCGGATCCGGCAGCGGCGGCGAGCTCGTGCTCAGCGGCCGGGCTACGGCGGTTCAGGCGGCGAGGGCGGCCGACTGGCTGCTGATGACCGTGGCCCGCAACGAGGGCACGTGCCTGGTGCTGCTGGACAGGGCGCGGGCCTCGGTCGAGGCACGGCGTACCATCGATGAGACCCGGCGGTGGTATGACGTGGTCCTGGAGGGCGTGCACGTCCCGGCCGCTGACGTGGTCGCCGCGGACCCGGCGCAGGTCCAGTGGCTCATCGACGCCGCCGCGGTGCTCACCGCGGCCGACGCGCTCGGCGCGGGCGAGCGGCTGCTGGAGATGACCGTCGGGTACGTGAAGGTCCGCGAGCAGTTCGGTCGCCCGCTCGGGAGCTTCCAGTCGGTCAAGCACAAGCTGGCCGACATGCTGACCACGCTCAAGGGCGCCCGGGCCGCGACGTACTACGCGGCCATGGCCCTGGATGCCGGCGTGGCCGGCGCGACGGCCGCGGCGAGCGCCGCGAAGGCGTTCACCGGGGAAGGCGTCGCCACCCTGGCCGGCGAGGCACTGCAGGCCCACGGCGGCATCGGCTTCACGTGGGAGCACGACCTGCACCTGTACCTGAGGCGTGCGAAGGTCGACGAGATGCTGTACGGCGTGGCCGCCGAGCATTACGAGCGGCTCGTCTCGCTCAGGTAGGAGCGAGCAGCGCGAGGCTGGCCATCGCGTAGCGCTGGCCACGGCGCTCGCTGACCATGAACGACGGGGGGGCGAGGTAGGCGACGTCGCGGGGGAGCGAGTCGCCGCGCCGGTTCAGCGCGGCCCGGCCGTCGGCTGTCGTGCCGCACACGGCGATCGCCTCGAGCATGTCGTCGGTGACCGCGCTGCCCATCGCGTCGGTGTCGCGCTGGGCGAAGGCCTCGCGGATCGCGGCGACCTGGGCGGTCCAGCCGTGGTGCGCGACGTAGGGGTCGTACGTCTTGACGGTGAGGTAGAAGGCGATCATCCGGCGGGCGTCCATGACGGCCCGCCCCGGGTCATCGTCGTCGATGGCCGTGATCACCCAGCCCTGCTCGGTGGGAACGCCCTCGCGCTCGGCCTGCGCAGCGCCCCTGGCCATCGCTGGCCGGACCACGTCTTCCCACCAGGTCCGGGTGAACAGGCCGTGGGCGATCACTCCGTCGGCCACCCGGCCGGCGGCGGCGGCCATCAGCTTGTTGAACGCGCCGAGCAGGATCGGCGCATCGATGCGGCCGAGGACGGGTGCGCCGACCATGGCGTCGACCTGGTAGAACTCCCCGTCGTGGCGGACGCGCTGCCCGTTCTCCGCCTGTAGCCAGGCACGGACGGCGCCAACCAGGTCGGCCATGCGCTCGACCGGACGGTCCGCTGCCACCCCGAACCAGTCCCGGTTGATCCGGAAGGCCCCGGAGCCAAGGCCGAGGAAGACCCGGCCGGGGGCGTGCCGCCATGCGCCGCGGATTCCCGCGGCATGCGCGTAGGGCGTGCGCGCGAACGCGTAGGCGATGCCAGGCCCGACCTTCGCCCGCTGCGTGCACAGCGCCATCTCGGCCAGGGTGGAGTACGCCTCGTGGTCGACGAACTCACCGCTGCAGAACGCGGTCACGCCGGCCGCCTCGGCAGCCCGCGCGACGTCCGCCCCGCGCCAGGGCATGCCGTACGCCCTCGGGTCGGCGGGCGTCATCGCCGGTTCCTCGGGAGCCCCAGCGCGCGCTCGGCGACTACTGTCTTGAGCACCTCGTTGGCTCCGCCGGCGATCGTGTAGGCACGGGCGTACAAGAACGCGTCCTGCCACCAGCCGTCGGCGTATGCCCGGCCATCGCCTTCGACGGCCATGCCGTCAACCCCCTGCAGGGCGACGCCGAGCTCGGTGAGGGCCAGGTTCACTTCGCTGTAGAAGACCTTGGCCAGCGGGCCATCCGCCGCGTCCTCGGTGCCGTTGACGATCCGGGACTGCACGGCCTTGCTCATCACGTCGGTGACGTGCACCAGGGCGGCGAGCTTGCCCAGGCGCTGGCGGGTGGCGCTGTCCGCCAGGGCCGGCCGGCCGCCGGCCGTTGCCTGCCGCGCGAGCTCGAAGAGGTCGTCGAGCTGGGCGTGCAGCTCGACGGCCCGCGCCCCGACCCCGCTGCGCTCCTGGCTCAGGCTCGCGCCGGCGACTCGCCAGCCGGCGTTGACCTCGCCGATCACCCGGTTGGCCGGGATGCGCACGTTGTCCAGGAAGACCTCGTTGAAATCGCTGGTCCCGGTGATCTCGCGCAGTGGCCGGACCTCCACTCCCGGTGTTCGCATGTCGAGCGCGAACGCGGTGATCCCCGCCTGCTTGGCCGCGCCGGGGTTCGTCCGGGCCAGCAGGTAGCCGACGTCGGCGTGGTGGCCGTTGGTGGTCCACACCTTCTGCCCGGTGACGACGTAGTGATCGCCGTCGGGCACCGCGCGCGTCTTCAGGCTCGCCAGGTCGCTGCCGGCGTCGGGTTCGCTGAACAGCTGGCACCACAGGTCCGCGCCGGAGCGGATCCTCGGCAGGTAATGCCGGCGCTGCTGCTGCGTGCCGAAGGCCAGGATGGCTCCGGCTGCCAGCGGGCCGGCTCCGATCTCGCCCCAGGTGCGGGCCTGGGCGATCTCCTCGGCGACGATGAACGCATGGACGGGTGCGGCGCCGGGACGGCCGCCGTACTCGACGGGCCAGCCTTGTCCGAGGTAGCCGGCGGCGTAGAGCCTGGCCACCCAGGCGCGGATGGCCGGTATCTGCTCCGGGTCCGGTGCGCGCACCCCTGCGTGCTTGCGGATCCCGGGCTTGTGCTCGGCAATGAAGGCCCGGACCTCAGCCCGGTAGGCCTCCAAGTCGGGGCTGTTCTCCAAGCGCATGGACGTCTCCTGTGCGACGTAGCTCAGCGCGCGGGCATGCCCGGCTCGTGGGGCAGCCCGAGAACCTGCTCAGCGACGGTGTTCAGCTGGATTTCCCTGGTCCCGGCGCCGATCGTGGAGGCGCGGGTGCGCAGGAAGCCGTGCAGCCAGCGCGACCGCTGCACCGCCTGGGGCGCTGACTTCCCGAGAAGGCCGACCGGGCCCAGCAGGTCTACCGCGAACTCGTGAATGTCCTGCTCGAACGCGCTGATCATCAGCCGGGAGATCGAGGACGCCGGGCCGGCCTCGCCCTTGGCCAGGATGTCGCCGATGGCGGCCTGGGCGTGGTAGCGGATAATCCCGACCCGGATCTCGAGGTCGGCGAAGTGGTCGCGCACCAGCGGGTCGGCCAGCAGGCCGCGCTCGCGGGCGAGCTCCTCCAGTTCGGTCAGCACCCGGCGGTACATCTCGGCCTGGTTCAGAGCGCCGGCCGTCCGCTCGTGGCCGAGGCTGGTGCGCGCCAGCCGCCAGCCGTCGTTCTCCTCCCCGATCCGGTCGCCCACCGGTACCCGCACGTCATCGAAGAACACCTCGGCGAACTGGTGCCCGCCGGTCAGGTCGCGCAGTGGCCGCACCTGGACGCCTGGCGCGTGAGCGTCGATGACGAGATAGGTGATCCCGTGCTGCCGGCTCTCCTGGGTACCGGTGCGGACCAGCGTGAAGAAGACGTCGGCGTCAGCGGCGTGACTCGTCCAGATCTTCTGGCCGTTGACGACGTACTCAGCGCCATCGCGTCGGGCGGTGGTGCGCAGGCTCGGGAGGTCAGAGCCGGCCTCCGGCTCGGAGTAGCCCTGGGCCCATACCTTGTCGCCGCGCAGCATCGGCGCCAGCCAGCGCTGCTTCTGCTCCTGGGTTCCGTACCTGATGATGGTGGGCGCGGCGATGCCCACGCCGGTGCCCAGCGGTCCCGGCACTCGCGCGCGGGCGACCTCCTCGTGGTAGATCACCTGCTGGGCGAATGACAGTTCCATTCCCCCGAATTCGCGTGGCCAGCCCGGGCCCGCGTACCCGTTGTCGAACAAGGTGGCTAGCCACGCCTTGGTCCAGGCAAATCGCTCGCGGGGATCCTTCGGTGGCCGGCCTGCGTGATGCCCGGCGAGGAACTGGCGCAGCCCGGCGCGGAACGCCTGGTCGAGGTCGGCCGCGGGCGTGGCCGCGTGTCGCAGCCGCAGCTCGTCATGCTCCGCGCGGTAGCCAGCGGTCATAGCGCCCCTCGCCCGGGTGCCTCACAGCCCGTCTATTATAGTGCAATCATTAAACTATACTACCCAGATAAGGTGCAGAGCATGACTACGGCAGGCAGGTCGACCGCGCAGATCGGGACGGTCGTCCGGGCTCCCAAGACCGGCGAGCTGATCGCCGGCCACCTGCGGCGCCAGATTGTCCGGGGGGAATTGCCGCCCGGCGAGACCCTTCCGGCCGAAAGCCTCCTCATGGAGCAGTACGGGGTCTCCCGGCCGACCCTCCGCGAGGCATTCCGCATCCTCGAGGCGGAGAGCCTGATAAGCGTCCGCCGCGGCAGCCGCGGCGGCGCGCGGGTCATCGCCCCGGATATCTCCGCTGCCGCTCGCAACGTCGGCCTGCTGCTGCAGATACAGGGCGCCACTATCAACGACGTCTATGAGGCCCGGATGATCTCCGAGCCCGCGTGTGCGCGCCTGTTCGCACTGAACCACGGCGACGACGACATCGAGAAGCTCACGAAGGTGGTCGATGCCCTGAAGGCCGAGGTCGCCACCCGCAAGCCGTTCATTCCCGACCCGCATACCTGGTCTACGCTCACCTACCGCTTCCACGAACTGATCCTCGAAGGATGCGGCAACAAGACCATGGCCATTCAGGGCGCAGTGCTTCAGGACATCGTCGCCACCCACCTGCGGACGAAGATAGCGCGGCGCGATGAGTCCGATAGCGCCGAGCGCTTCCAGCGGGTCATCCGCTCCTACACCAAGTTCATTGGGCTCATCGAGGTCCGAGATGCCGCTGGAGCAGAGAAACACTGGCGCTCGCACATGGAAGCCGCGGCCCAGTACCTGCTCAAGGACGACCTGAAGACCAAGCCGGTCGTCGACCTGTTCGCCTGACTGGGGGGCGGCGTGCTGGCCCGCAGATGCGGCTGCGGTGTCCGTTCTGGCCGTTGATCACGAAGGAGTCGCAATGACGCAGCAAGAACCACGAGTGTCCGCCGGGGACTACAGGACTGTGCTGTTCGAGATCGAGGGAAAGGTCGCCACCGTTACGCTGAACCGTCCCGAGGTGATGAACGCCTTCAACCAGGCCATGGTGGACGAGTTCCGTCAGCTCTGGGGCCGCGTCCGCGCCGACGACCACATCCACGTCGTTGTGCTGCGGGCGGCAGGCGAACGTGCCTTCTCCACCGGCCTGGACGTCAAGGAAAGGATCGACATTTCCGACAATCCGTGGAGCGCGCAGGATCCCGGCGAGGGACTCAGCCCGAAGCAGAACAAGGTGTGGAAACCGGTAATCGCCGCGGTGCACGGCATGGTGGCGGGAGGCGCGTTCTACTGGCTCAACGACTGCGACATCATCATCAGCGCGGACGACGCTACGTTCTTCGACCCGCATGTGAGCTACGGGCTTACAGCGG
Organism: Streptosporangiaceae bacterium; assembly: GCA_035934395.1. Lineage (GTDB taxonomy): Bacteria > Actinomycetota > Actinomycetes > Streptosporangiales > Streptosporangiaceae > JASHPR01. Next base: position 2,302 of record DASYXX010000961.1, on the reverse strand, counting down.
CGCTGGAGCCCATCGGCCTTGCCCGCCGCATTCCGCTCGGCGAGGCATTGCGGTGGGCGCTGGTCGGCCTGGATGAGCGCATGTCCGCTCGCCGCGCACGTGAGATCGGACTTGTTTCCGAGCTGGTTCCCCGGGCGCAGCTGTGGGGGCGCGCCGCGGAGCTAGCCGAGATCATCGCGGCGAAGCCGCCTGCCGTCGTACAGGGCACTGTCCGCGCCATCTGGGAGACCCACGGACTGGACCGCGAGACCGCTCAGAGCATCGGATGGCACTACACCAGAATCGGAAACCCGCTCGGCAAGGCCGAGGTATCGCGCGAGACGGTCGTGAAGCCCAAATGGACCCTTCGCTAGCAGCTATCAGCCTTCGCTGGAACGGCTGTCAAGCTACAAGGTTCTGGGCCGCGCTCGCCGAAAACCCGTGGGGCTGCAAGGCTCGCGGCTCGTAGGGTCGCCCCATGACGACGACTGTGCTTTGCGTACCGCAGTGGCAAGGGTCGGCTTCCCGCAACGCGTCCAGGCTCGTGGCAGGCGCCCGGCGCACCGCCGGGCTGGTAGGGGCCGACGCCCTGGTCACCGTGCCGGTGCTGGAGGCGGGCGGCGACAAGAGAGCAGGGATCCGCGCGCTCGACGTGCTCCTGGAGAACCTGAGACTCACCCGGCAGGCTCTGGCCGGCACCGACGACACAGTGATCACCGCCGGGGGTGACTGCGGCGTGGACCTGGCGCCGATCGCCGCCGCAGGCGCCCGGCATGGCGAGGCGCTGACCGTGCTGTGGTTCGACGCGCACCCGGATTGCTACACCGCGCAAACCCTGCCGTCGGGCGCGTTTCACGGGATGGTCGTGCGCACTCTGCTCGGCGACGGGCCTGCGCAGCTCACCCCGGAGTGGCTGCTGACCCCGGAGCAGGTGGTACTCGCGGGAGTCCGGACGGGCGATGCGACCGAGCACGAGTACATCGACAAGACCGGCATCAGGACGATCACCGTCGAGGACATCGAGGGCGTGCTCGACGGCCTGACCGGTCCGGTGTACGTGCACATCGATCTGGATGTACTCGACCCAGCGGAGTTCGGCTCGGTCTGCTATCCAGAACCGGACGGGGTGCCGGCGCGGCGGCTGATCGACCTGGTCTCTCGCCTGGACAACGTGGTCGGGGCGGGCGTCACCGAGCACGCCCCGGCCGACGGCGCCGGCAGTGCCGGCGAGGACGAGGTGATCCGCCAGCTGGGGGCCGCGCTTCGCCGCTGACTAGCCGTCCCTGCCCCACCCCAGCATGCGAGCATGACGGGATGATTGAGCGCCTGGCGCGGGTCAAGGCTTGTCTCAACGGCGGGCGCAGTAAGGCCGAGCACCCGGCCGTGCCGGTCACGCCCGCCGAGCTCGCCGCCGAGGCCGCGGCCGCGGTCAGGGCCGGAGCCGAGGCGGTGCACATCCATCCGCGCGGCAGCGACACGGCCGAGTCAGTGCTGCCCCATGACGTCGGAGCAGCCGTGGCCGCGGTGCGCGACGCGTGCCCGGGCATCGCGATCGGCGTGTCCACCGGATTGTGGATCACCGGTGATGAGGCGGCACGGCAGGCCGCCGTGGCCCGATGGGCGGATCTCCCCGCAGCGAGCCGGCCGGACTTCGCTTCGGTCAACTTGTCCGAGCCCGGCGCAGCGCCGCTGCTTGATGCGCTGGATGCGGCCGGCGTCAGCGCCGAGGCGGGAGTGTGGTCCGCCGCCGACGCGCAGGCAGCCAGCCAGATAAGCCCGGCAGGCGGATGGCTACGGATCCTGGTGGAGATTATCGGCGTTGCTGCCGCGGACGCCGCCGTCCAGGCGGACCGGATCATGCGCCAGCTCGACACGTCGGGCGTAAGCTCCCCGCGGCTGCTGCACGGTGAGGGCCCGGCCTGCTGGCCGCTGATCCGCTATGCCGGCCGTCTGGGGCTGGCGACGCGGATCGGCCTGGAAGACACCCTGGCGGGCCCGGACGGGGACGCCGTCAGCGGCAACGCCGAACTGACGTCGCTCGCACTGGCCGCGTGGACCGACGCCGCAGTCCTGCGGTAGCCGCTAGGCCCAGCCCACGACGGCAGTCAGCTGGCCGCCGGGACGGCGGGCGTGTTCCGCAGCAGCAACGTGAGCCCCTCAGCCATGGTGGGGTGAGTGTAGATCGCGTGGTGCAGCGCCGTGTAGGGGACGTGGCCGACCATTGCGGTCTGGACGGCGGCCATCAGCTCGCTGGCTTCGGCCCCGAACGCGGTGAAGCCGAGGATCTGGTCGCTGTCGGCAGCTACCAGCATCTTCATGAACC
>DASYXX010000957.1:0-1596 GCA_035934395.1 Streptosporangiaceae bacterium | reverse complement strand
AGTGCCCGTTCCGCTCGCTTACCACGAACACCTGCAAGCTACCGCTGCCGTCCGTGTAGGACCCGCCCGCGGCGCAGTTGCCCGCCGACGGGCACGATACCGAAGTGACGGCGGCCTCCCCGCCCTTGTTCAGCGCACCCGACCCGGGCACCTCGATCGCCCTGTGCCAGGTGCCGACCTGGGCAGCCGCCCCGGCGGCCGTCGCAGCCGTGACCGCCAGCGGCGCGGCGCACCACACCGCTGCCGCGCCCGCCAGGACCATCATGACCCGGTATCGTCTCATCGGTTCTCCCCAGCACGTCCCGGCCGGAGCGGTGCGCTGACCGGTCGGCCTATCCGGCTATTCCCGGACAAACACGGTAGTCCTCCAGGAACGGCGGAATCAATGGCCGAACCACCCACCGTGCGGTCGCGGGCCGACACCGCCTCAGGCGGTGCTGGGGGCCCTGCGAGACCGATGCGATTGACCGGGCCATGCAGGGGGCACGGAAATACGGTTGGGCAGGTCATAACGTGCAGGAGGTAATTTCGTCAGCTCGGGCCGATCTGGCGGGTGCCTGAGTGGCGATCTCCATTCGAGAGCGGCCCGTCTATGCCGTCCGCTGGTATTTCACCGGCCGCTCCGGCCAGGCGAGCGGCATCCTGGTGGCTCGTATACTCGGCACTACCCCGGTTCGCAGGAGGCCAGGTGCGCCGCGTCGTTCTCCGCCGCGCTGCCTTGCTCCGCGTCGTCACCGGCGTCGCGGCGGCCGTCGCCATCGCCGCCGCAGTCGGGATCGCGGCGACATCGGGGGGCAGCTCAGGGGCGCCGGCCCGCCGGGCGAGCGTCCGGGTCAGCTACTACCTCTCCCTCGGCGACTCGCTGTCCCAGGGCGTCCAGCCGGACTCGGCGGGTGCCAGCGTCCCGACGCGGCAGGGTTACGCCGACCTGCTCTACGCGGAGCTGCGGCGCGGCGACCCTGGCCTCCGCCTGGTCAAGCTCGGCTGCCCGGGCGAGACCACCCGGACGATGATCAACGGCGGAATCTGCTCCTATCCGGGCGGGTCGCAGCTCGCCGCCGCGGCCAGCTTCCTGCGTGGCCACCGCGGCCGGGTCTCGCTGATCACCATCGACATCGGCGCCAACGATCCCGACTCCTGCGTGACCCGGTCGAGCTTCGGCGGGGCCGCGGCCTGCATGACGACGAGCTTCCGGGACACGCTGATCAACCTCAGGAAGATCATGACGACGCTCCGGTCCGCTGGCGGCGCCAGGGTCCGCATCATCGGCATGAGCTACTACGTTCCCACGCTCGCGCAGTGGCGCCACGGCCTGCTGGGCGAGGCCCTCGCCCGGATCAGCGAGGCGGTCGTGGTCGGCTACAACCGGCTGCTGACCGGCGTCTACCAAGCCTTCGGCGCCCGGGTCGCTGACGTGTTCGGCGCGTTTCACAGCGGGGACTTCTCCGGCCAGGTGACCATGCGCGGGATCGGCTCGGTCCCGCCCAACGTGGCCGCGATCTGCCAGCTGACCTGGGAGTGCGCGTCGGGTCCGCGCGGTCCGAACGAGCACGCGACCGCGGCCGGCTACAGCGTGATCGCCCAGGCGTTCCGGCG
>DASYXX010000927.1:0-2623 GCA_035934395.1 Streptosporangiaceae bacterium | reverse complement strand
CCGGCGGCCTCCAGCCGGAGCGCTAGGTCGCGGCGCATCTCGGCGAGCGCGGGGCAGCCGGAGTAGGTCGGGGTCAGCGACACGATCAGGCGGTCGCCGTCGGCGCTGACGTCGCGCAGGATGCCGAGGTCGGCCAGTGTCAGCATGGGCAGCTCCGGGTCGGGCACGGACTCGGCGACCTCGCGGGCCAGGGCCAGCCGGCTCACTGTGCTTCCCGAACGCCTCCGGGGCGCTCCTGAGGCACCGCCTTCCCTCGTCGCTCGTTCCTCGCTGCCTCCGCCTCTCCTCACCCCAGGCGGCGCCGCGCCTCTCCGGCTCACCATGTCGCCCCCGGATATGACCGGGCGATGCTCTGCAGCTCGGCCAGCAGGTAACCCATGGCCTCGGTGTGGATCCCGTGCCGGCCGGCCTGGCCGGCCACGCCCGCCAGCGCCGGGGCGTCCGGCCAGGCCAGGTCCTCCTCAGCCAGGACCGTGCCGATCACCGCGTCGAACTCCTCGCGCAGCGCCGCCGGGTCGGCGCCAACCCCCGCCGCGGCCAGGCGGCGCTCGACGTCCGTGACGGCGAACAGCTCGGGCGTGAGCGGCGCGACCGCCGCGAGGCCCGCCTCGATCCGGGCCCGAGAGTACTCGGTGCCGCCGGCCAGCCGGACCGTCCACTGCGCGGCGTAGTCGCGGTGGTAGGCGACCTCGCTGACGCCCTTGGCGCCGACCGCGGCGAGCACCGGGTCGCGTGCGTCGCGCAGCCGTGCCAGCAGCGCCAGCCGCCAGGTGCTGAACACCAGCAGCCGCGCGATCAGGCCGCCGAAGTCGGCGTCGGCGATCTCGGCCAGGCGGACGTTGCGGAACTCGCGCTCCACCCGCCCGAACGCGTAGTTGTCCTCGCCGCGGCCGCTGCCGTCGGCCGCGCCCGCCCGGGACAGCAGCAGCCTGGCCTGCCCGAGCAGGTCGAGCGCGATGTTGGCGAGCGCGGTCTCCTCCTCGAGCTCGGGCGCCCGGGCCAGCCACTGCTGCAGCCGGTGCGACATGATCAGCGCGTCGTCCCCCAGCATCAGGCAGTACGCGCCCAGGTCCGCGCCGTCTACGCCGTCGGGCACCGTGGTGTCCACCCCGTCCAGCGGGTCGGCGAAGCCGGTGCCGAACGCCCACCGGTGGCCGGCGTCGGCCTCCTCGGTGATCGCCTCGTACGCGGTGTCGAACGGCATTAGATGTGCGGGACCGTGTCGGGAATGTCGTAGAAGGTGGGGTGTCGGTACACCTTGTCGCCGCTCGGCGCGAAGAACGGGTCCTTTTCGCCGGGACTGGACGCGGTGATATCGGCCGCGCGGACCACCCAGATGCTCACGCCCTCGTTGCGCCTGGTGTACAGGTCCCGAGCGTGGTGCAGCGCCATCGTCGCGTCGGCCGCGTGCAACGAGCCAACGTGCACGTGGTTCAGCCCCCGCTTCCCCCGCAGGAACACCTCAAACAGCGGCCACTCCGACCGCACGGGTTCGTCGCCGCTCTCGCTGCTCATGACGTCTTCTCCTCGCTGGCCTTCCGGGCGGCGTAGGCGGTCGCGGCCTCGCGGACCCAGGCGCCGCCGGAGTGGGCGGCGCGGCGGCGCGCGATGCGCTGCGCGTTGCAGGGCCCGTGGCCGGAAATCACCTGCTTGAACTCGTCCCAGTCCACCGGGCCGAAGTCGTGATGCCCGCGGTCGGGGTTCCAGCGCAGCGCCGGGTCGGGCAGCGTGACCCCCAGCGCGTCGGCCTGCGGCACGGTCATGTCCACGAACCGCTGCCGCAGCTCGTCGTTGGAGTGCCGCTTGATCCGCCACCGCATCGACTGCGCGGTGTTCGGCGACTCGGCGTCCGGCGGGCCGAACATCATCAGCGAGGGCCACCACCATCGGTTGGTCGCGTCCTGGACCATCTCGCGCTGCGCGCTCGTGCCGCGCATCATCGTGAGCAGCAGCTCGTAGCCCTGCCGCTGGTGAAACGACTCCTCCTTGCAGATGCGGATCATCGCGCGGGCGTACGGCCCGTACGACGACCGGCACAGCGGCACCTGGTTGCAGATCGCCGCTCCGTCGACGAGCCAGCCGATCACGCCCACGTCGGCGAACGTGAGCGCCGGGTAGTTGAAGATCGACGAGTACTTCTGCGCACCCGTGATCAGCCGCCGGGTGAGGTCGGCGCGGTCGGCCCCCAGCGTCTCGGCGGCCGAGTACAGGTACATGCCGTGGCCTGCCTCGTCCTGCACCTTGGCGAGCAGGATCGCCTTGCGCCGCAGGGACGGTGCCCGGGTGACCCAGTTGCCCTCCGGCTGCATGCCGATGATCTCGGAATGCGCGTGCTGGGCGATCTGCCGCACCATGGTCCTGCGGTAGGCGTCCGGCATCCAGTCGCGCGGTTCGACCCGGCGGTCGCTGGCGACCATCTCGTCGAACTCCCGCGTGAGTGTCTCCGTGGCGGGCGCGACCTGCGTCATGTGTCCTCCCCGGCGGGCGGCCACTGCTTCGCGACCAGCGTCAGGACGTCATAGGTGGCCACGGCCGTCCCGTCCTGGTTGGTCACCTCCGCGTCCCACCGCACCTCGCCGTGCGGGGCGTCCTCGCGGGGGGTGATCTGCTTGCAGGTTAGCGT
>DASYXX010000090.1:0-6346 GCA_035934395.1 Streptosporangiaceae bacterium | reverse complement strand
GGCGCCGGCTCAGCGCCTGGTCGGCTGCTGCCGCGACTTCACCGTGCTGTTCCTCGCGATCGCCCGCGCTCACGGTGTCCCGGCCCGTGCGCGCGTCGGGTTCGCGACCTACTTCCACCCGGGCTGGTTCATCGATCATGTCATCGCCGAGGTGTGGGACCCGGTCCGGCGGCGCTGGCGGCTGGTCGATCCCGAGCTCTCCGACGACCACGTCGCGGCGGTGGATGGGACGCGCATCGACCCGGAGGATATTCCGCCCGGCGGGTTCCTGACCGGGCCGGATGCCTGGCGTTCCTGCCGCTCCGGAACCATCGACGTTCAGCGGTTCGTGGTCGCCCCGGAGCTGGATCTTCCCGCTACCCGGGGGTGGCCCTACGTCCGGCACAACCTCGTTCATGACCTGGCCGCGCTCGCGAAGCAGGAGCTGCTGCTCTGGGACAACTGGGGCCTGATTCAGCTCGACGACGAGCCGTCCCCTGACCAGCTCGCGGTCCTCGATGCGCTGGCGGCCGCCATCAGCTCCAGCGACGTGCCGCTCGATCAGATCCAGTCGTTCTTCCGGCTCGACGGCTTCCGCGTGCCGCCGGTGGTGACGAGCTACAGTCCCGCGAGCCCCGTGCCGCTCCAGGTCCCGTCCAGCCGCGAGCCCGCGCCGGCCGCGCCGGGGGCCGGCCGCTGAGCCCGCGCGGCTGGCCCCGGGACCGCCGGCCAGGTCAGGTCTTGCCGCTGATCCGCGTGCCCAGCTCGGCGCCCTCGCAGATCTGGCGCATCGCGCCCGCGGCGGCGACGTCGAAGACGTGCATCGTGAGATCCTGCTCGCCGGCGAGCACGAACGCGCTGGTGTCCATGACGCGCACCCCGGCGGCGAGAGCCTCGTCGTAGGTGAGCCGCGTGTAGCGCACGGCCGCCGGGTTGACGTTCGGGTCGCTGTCGTACACGCCGTCGACCCCTCGCTTGGCCACCAGGAGCGCATCGGCGTCAAGCTCCAGGGCCCGCTGCACGGCTGGGTAGTCGGTGGTCACGTACGGCTGCCCGATGCCGCCCGCGAGCAGGACGATCAGCCCGCGCTCCAGATGGCGGACGGCCCGCAGCCTGATGAACGGCTCGGCAATGGTCTCCATCGGCACCGCGGTCATCACCCGCACGTCGATGTCGGTCCTGGCGGTCAGCGAGCCGCGGAGCATCAGCGCGTTCATCACGGTGCCGAGCATGCCGATGTTGTCGGCCTCGGCCCGGCTGATGCCCCACCCCTCGGCCATCCGGCCGCGGAAGTAGTTCCCGCCCCCGACGACCACCGCGACCTGGACGCCGAGATCGCGCACGGACAGGACCTCGTCCGCAATGCGGGCCAGGCTCGCCGGATCCGCGCCCCAGCCAGCCGAGCCGGCCAGGGCCTGGCCGCTGAGCTTCACAACTACCCTGCGATAACGCGACACGCCGGGACACCCTTTCCATGGTGCTGAACGGGGAGCCACAGGACGGCCGCCGGGCGGGCGGTCCTGGCCAGGATGCTGCTATAACGGCGACCGTGCATATCTCTCTCATGATGGCAGTCGAGGACGCGCCGACCGCGAGTGCCTGGTACGAGCGGGCTCTCGGCGCCTCGGTGCTGTGGAGCCTGGGCTCGGTGGTCGGCCTGGAGATCGAGGGAGCACCGTTCTTCCTCCACGAGCCGACGAGCGGCGGATTCGAGAGCCCGGCCTCGATCGGCCGCACGACCGTGCGTGTGGAGGTGTTCGCCGATGACCCCGACGCGTTCGTCGCCCGGGCCGTCGCGGCGGGTGCCGATGGCTCGGCCGACGAGATCCGCGATCACGAGACTCCCTGGGGCGTCCACCGGCAAGGAGGCTTCCGCGACCCGTTCGGCCACGTCTGGCTGGTCGGCGACAAGTCCCCGCTGCAGCGATTTCCCCGGTAGCGATCGGGCCGGTGCCGGACTTCCTGACTGCGGTGCGATGTCAGCCACCCTGGTCCGCCTGAGGCTGGAGGTCGACACGCACGGTCAGCGGCGTGGTGGCGATGGCACGGCCGACGGCCGCGTCCCAACGGTAGGGCAGCGTCAGCGACCGTTTCCCGGGATCGTCTTCCGGCATCACGGTGGCGATACCGTTACGCCACCGGCGGTTGACCAGCACGCGCACGCGAGGCTCTTTCGTGATGTTGCGGACCCAGTCCGCCTGCTGGCCGTGCGCCGCGATAACCCAGAAGGTATCTCCGATGAGCCCGTTTCCCACGCACGTCTGACGTGGGCGGCCGGTGGACCGGCCGACGGTCTCCAGCAGGGCGAACGCGCGCGGCGCCAGGCCGCGCCGGAGCTGCCAGCGCGTCACGCCGTTGCCGCCCCGGAGCAGGACCTTGAGGATCTTGTACTTCCGGGTTCGCTGCGGCATCAGCGCAGGCCCGTCCTTTCTTCCGCGCCACGCAGAACTCGTTCCCTTCCGGCAGGAGACCTCTCTCGGGCAGGGTACCCAGGCCCGTGAGACATAGCCCGGCGAGCCGGTAAGCGGCGCGGCGACGCTAGCGCGCGGGACGGTCTCGGATCGCCGCGATCGCGATGCCCAGCGACACGAGAGCGGCCCCGACCGCGACAATGGCCCCGTAGCTGGGGTCGATAACGATGTAGAACGTGTCGGGGAGGTTGACGGGTCCGTACCACGGGTCTGGTCTTATGGCGAAGGCGAGGAGCACGGCAATGCAGCTGAGTCCAGACGTGACGACCAGCAGCTGCCGGTAGCCAGGCAGCCTGAGGGCGCGGCGGGCCGGAGCGTGCCGCGCGGCCAGCACCACGAACTGCAGCAGGCCAAATGCGAACACCGCCCATAGCCAGCTGTGAGCCGTGATACCGCTCACGGTCCCCGGAGGGTCGATCAGGTACCCGTAAGCGGATGAGGTCTTGAACCTGAGCGTCGCCTTGAACCACGGCACGAAAACCGATACGGCCAGCACGAGACCGGCCGCGGCGATGAGCAAGTCGTTCGCTGGCCAGCGCCGCGGACTGAACCACGCGGCGGCGGCAGCGCGGATGCGGGCGCGCCGACCGCGAGGTGGCCACCTGGTCACCGGTCACCTCCGGGGCCGCTGAGTGTGGCGACTGCCGCGCCGGCGGGCACAATCGTCCGCCACTCGGGGATGGTACACGTCCACTGAGCACAATCTCCCGCAAACCGGAATCCGCCTCGCCGGGGCGCGTCCGCGCGGTGAGGCCCTCCCCGCGGGCTAGCGGGCCGCGTAGCGCTCGATCCGGGCTCGCGCGTCCACGCCGGCCGTGAAGCCGAGGCCGACCGACCAGGCCGCCGGGGTTCCGGGGACCGGGGCCACGTCCCTGACGATCACCCGCTGCTGGCCGCTGATGAGCGCGCCGTGGACGAGCATCCAGCGGCGTCCGTCGTAGCGCAGGTAGCTGGCCCGGTCGGCCGCCTGCGGCCCGAAGTCGTAGATCCACAGATGTCCGGTCGCGTCGCCGGTGATGGCGGTGACCTCGCCCGGCGCGGGCGCGGTCAGGCCCGCCGGGGTGCGAACCCGGCGCCACGCGGTCCCGTTCCAGTGGTACAGCAGCATCGCGGCCGTGTTGAACACCGCGCCGACCGCCCACGCGTTGGTGCGGGACACGGCGAATACGCCGGTGAGGTAGCCGAACCGGACGAACGGGACGGCGGTCTCGCGCCACGACCGGCCGGTCCAGTGCAGCGCCAGCGGGCCCCCGCTACCCGACTGGTTCACGTAGTTGCCGACCGCCCAGGCATCGCTCCCGGTTCGCGCCCTGATCTGGCCGAGAATGCACAGCCTGGCCGGGCATGGGTAAGCCTGCCGTCCCCACCGGGTGCCGTTCCACGCGAACAGCTGCGATGAGAGGTTGGGCGAGGCGATCAGCCAGGCCCTGCCTCCCGGCGCCGCGGTGATGCCGAGGTCCCCGTAGAAGGTGCCCGGCGTGCCGGGAAAGGCGACCTCCGCCCAGCGGCGCCCGTTCCAGTGCAGCAGGTGCTCCCTGGTCCCGGATTGCTCCTGCCCGAGCGCCCACGCGTCACTGGCCGACGACGCCGTCACCGCCGCGAGGCCGCCGGGCCACGCGGACGGCAGCTGGGCGACCGACCACGAGCGCCCGTTCCACTGCTCGATCACGGGCCTGCCCGGCGTCGCACCGTTGCTGCTGAAGCCTTCGATCCCCACCGCCCAGCCCAGCCGCGCGCTCACCGCGAACACGCCGTTCAGCACGTTGTTCGGCGCGAGCCGCGGTCCGCGCACGATCGCCCAGGCCGCAGGCGCCGATGCGGCCGCCGGAGCCGGAGCCGCGCTCGCGGTGATCGCGGCGGCCCAGGGGACGGCCCCCAGGCCAAGGGCGGCGGCGAGGGCGAAGCGGACGGCGGCGGCGCTGCTGACCTGCATGGGATCACCTGGGCCGAGTCCACGTAACCGGCAAAGCAAGAAATCTACTGCCGTGTCATATCCAGGCACAAGGTGTCAGGTCGTCCCGGCGTTAACTGCCGCTATCGGGAAAGAGCCAGCCCCTGATCAGCGCCGTCCTGCCTGGTTTGGGGGCCGCAGGTACCCGGCCATGTGCTGGAGCGCCATGTTGAGGGCGAGTTCCAGCGGACGGGCACTGCGCGTCGCCTGGGCCATGAGCAGTCCGCCCTGCAGCGCGCTCATCACGGTCAGCGCGAGCTCGGCCGGGTTGGCCTGTACGGTGAGTTCGCCATTGCTGCGCATGGCCTCGAATCCCTCGGACAGATACGACTGCCATTCCGCAAAGCACTGCGCGAGCACGCGCCGCGCGGGCTCGGACTGGTCCGCCAGTTCGCCCACGAGGGAGCCGAGCGGGCAGCCCCCGGCACCTTGTGTCGCCCGAGTGGCGGTCAGGAAGTGATCGCACCACCGCTGCAGGCCTTCCCACGAGGAGACGTCGTGTAGTCCTGCCTCTTGCGCGGCGATGATCCGGCCCAGCTGGGCCTTGATCACCTCGCAGATGAGCGCGTCCTTGTCGGCGAAGTAGTGGTAGAGCTGCGACTTGCTCGTGCCGGTTGCCGCCATGACGTCGTCCAGGCTCGTCCCGGCGGTCCCTCGCTCGTAGACGAGCGATGCCGCCGCGTCGACGATCCGGGCTCGGGTCGCCGCACCGCGAGCCGTCAGCCGCCGTGCCGGGGTTCGCGCCTTCGTGGCCACGTGTGCAGCGTAGGCGAATTGGACTTGAGAGTCCAATTTCGCCCTGGCATGGTGGACCACATAGTCCACTCATCCGGAAGGAAAGCCGATGTCCCGACTGCGCAATGCCAGGGTGCAGGCAGCCGTCTGCACGCTTATGGAGAGGTTCAGATGACCAGTCCGACGACAATCGCCGAAGATGTTGAGGTACTGCACCAGGGATTCGTCGGGCAGGTACCCGACCAGGTGCTATCCACGTTCTTTGCCGAGCAGAAGATGCTGGACGCGGCCGGCATGCCGGAAGCGGCCGCCAAGGCCGGTTCCGCGATGCCTGACGGTGACCTGCTAGACGCTCACGGGCAGGCAACCACGCTGACCGCCGCCCGCGCCGGCAAGCCCGCGGTCGTGGTGTTCTACCGCGGCGCGTGGTGCCCGTACTGCAACATCGCGCTCCGGAAGTACCAGGCAAATCTCGTCCCGGAACTCGACGCCCGCGGAATCGCGCTGATCGCTGTCAGCCCGCAGAAGCCGGACGGATCGCTGTCGATGGCCGAGAAGAACGATCTCACTTTTGCCGTACTCTCCGACCCGGGCAACCAGATCGCGGGCGCCCTGGGCATCCTCACTGTGCCCACCGAGGACGTGCGCGGGTCTCTGCACGCCATCGGCGTTGACCTGCCCGCCCTGAACAGTGACGGCACCTACACGCTGCCGATGGTTACCGTCGCCGTGGTCGACGCCGCGGGCGTCATCCGCTGGATCGACGTCGCTCCCAACCACGCCAGGCCCACGGAGGTGGCCGAGATCATCTCCGCCCTGGACAACGTGCTCAGCTGACCGCTGGGACATGCAGGCCCCGGGCCAGCGCGGCCAAGCGCGCCGCGGCGCCTCCCATTCTCGAGCCGGAGGCGCCGCGGCCCGCACCACGCCATCGGGCACCTGCGCCCGGCCAGGAAAACGGCCGCCAGGCAGCGCCCTCGCCCGAGACATGGCCGACCTCGTCACGCCTGCTCCGCGATGTCTGCACTCCGTGTCACCACGGCCCGGCGGCAGGACCCGAATTCCGCCACCTGGTCGACCAGCCGTCCACGCGCACCGCCATCGAGGGCGTCTTCGCGGCCGGCGATGTCGTCGACCGCACCTACCGGCAGGCGGTGACCGCGGCCGGCACGGGCTGCGCGGCGGCCCTGGACGCGGAACGCTGGCTGGC
>DASYXX010000915.1:0-4780 GCA_035934395.1 Streptosporangiaceae bacterium | reverse complement strand
GCGGGCGAGCGGCACCGCGGGGAACGCGGCCTCGTCCAGCGGCTCGAAGGTCCAGGTCTGCGCCGTGGTCCAGTCCACCGGGCTGGCGGCGCCGGGAACCCGGTCGGGCCAGGCCAGGGCCAGCGCGATCGGGATCCGCATGTCGGGGGGGCTGGCCTGGGCGATCGTCGAGCCGTCGGCGAACTCGACCATGGAGTGCACCACCGACTGCCGGTGCACGACCACCTCGATGTCGGGGAACGGGATGCCGAACAGCAGGTGCGCCTCGATCAGCTCCAGGCCCTTGTTCACCAGCGTGGCGGAGTTCACCGTGATCACGGGTCCCATGGTCCAGGTCGGGTGCGCGAGCGCCTGCTCCGGGGTGACGTCGGCGAGCTCCTCGCGGCTGCGGTGCAGGAACGGCCCGCCGCTCGCGGTCACCACCAGCTTGCGCACCTCCTCGGCGCGGCCGCCGCGCAGGCACTGGGCCAGTGCCGAGTGCTCGGAGTCGACGGGCACGATCTGGCCCGGCCCGGCCCGCCCCGCCACCAGCGGGCCGCCCATGATCAGCGATTCCTTGTTGGCCAGAGCGAGCACCCGGCCCGCGTCGATCGCGGCGAGCGTCGCCGCCAGCCCCACCGCCCCGGTGACCCCGTTCAGGACGACGTCGCACGGCCAGGCCGCGACCTCGGCGACCGCGTCGGCCCCGGCCAGGATCTTCGGCACCTGCCGGGAGCGGCCCTCCGGGGTCCGCGCCGCCCCGGCCTGCAGGGCCTGGCGCAGGTCCTCGACCCCCGCCTCGCTGGCCACCGCGACGACCTCGGCCCCGAATTCCAGCGCCTGGCCGGCCAGCAGCTCGGGGTTCCCGCCGCCCGCCGCGATCCCCGCGACCCGGAACTTGTCCGGGTTGCGGCGGATGATGTCGGCCGCCTGGGTTCCGATGGACCCCGTGGATCCGAGCAGGACCACGTCCCGGCGCGCGCTGGCTGGCTCCATGCGGCCATTGTGCCCCGCTTCGCCGTGTCCTCCCCGCCCCCCCGTGACGTACGCGTCAGGGAAGAGGGCGCGCAAGCCCGGTCGGCGCGGCGCGTAACGTGTGACTGTGACTGGCGACAGCCCCCCGAACGCCTGCGCAACGACATGACCACCACCGCCGAGGTGCCCGGCTCGGCGTCCGCCGACGGAAGCTGGCGCGGCCTGCCCGCCGCGCAGCAGCCGGACTGGCCGGATAGCGGCCACCTGACCGCGGTGACCGAGGAGCTGGCCGGGCTGCCCCCGCTGGTCTTCGCCGGCGAGTGCGACGTGCTCAGGGAGCGCCTGGCGGCCGTCGCCCGGGGCGAGGCGTTCGTGCTCCAGGGCGGCAACTGCGCGGAAACGTTCGCGGGCGCCACGGCCGACTCGGTCCGGGCCAAGCTGCAGACCCTGCTGCAGATGGCCGTGGTGCTGACCTACGGGGCGAGCGTGCCGGTCGTCAAGATCGGGCGGGTGGCGGGCCAGTTCGCGAAGCCGCGCTCGCGCCCCGCCGAGCTGCGCGACGGCACCGAGCTGCCCGCCTACCGGGGGGACGCGGTCAACGGGTTCGAGTTCACCGCGCGGGCACGCACGCCGGACCCGGGCCGGCTGCTGCGCGCCTATCACTGCTCGGCGGTGACGCTGAACCTGTGCCGGGCGTTCGCCACCGGCGGTTACGCGGACCTGCACCAGGTGCACGCCTGGAACCAGGACTTCGTCGCGGAAAGCCCGTCCGGCCAGCGGTACGAGCGGCTGGCCGGCGAGATCGACCGGGCGCTGGCGTTCATGCGCGCCTGCGGGGCCGACCCGGAAGAACTGCACGCGGTCGAGTTCTACTCCAGCCACGAGGCGCTGCTGCTCGACTACGAGCAGGCTCTGACCAGGAACGACTCGCGGACCGGCCTGCCCTATGACACGTCGGCGCATTTCGTCTGGGTCGGCGAGCGGACCCGCGCCCTCGACGGGGCGCACATCGAGTTCGCCCGCAGCATCCGCAACCCGGTCGGCGTCAAGGTCGGCCCCGCCGCGACGCCCTCGGAGGTCCTCGCGCTCATCGGAAGGCTGAACCCCGACAGCGAGCCGGGGCGGCTCACGCTGATCACCCGGATGGGCGCCGCCCGGGTCCGCACGGTGCTGCCGCCGCTGATCAAGGCCGTCATCGCGGAAGGCATCGAGGTCCCGTGGGTCTGCGACCCGATGCACGGCAACACGTTCGAGGCGCCCAGCGGCCACAAGACCCGGCGGCTCGACGACGTGCTCGACGAGGTCGGTGGGTTCTTCGAGGTGCACAGGAACCTCGGCACCCACCCCGGCGGCATCCACATCGAGTTCACCGGCGACAACGTCACCGAGTGCGTGGGCGGCAGCCACGCGGTCGCCGCCGCCGACCTGCACCAGCGCTACGAGACCGCCTGCGACCCCCGCCTCAACCGCAGCCAGGCCCTGGACCTGGCCTTCACGGTCGCCAACCGCTACCGCACCCGCCCCGCCGCCGGGGCCTAGCCCAGCTGGCGGGCGCGCGATTGGTGTCGATGGTCTAATCACAAATGACAAGTTCTGTTGTGTGCGGCGGTTGCGGCTGAGCTTGACCTGGTGGCGCAGGCCGCTGCGTTTGCGGGGATGTGTTCTCCGAGCCGATGTTGCCCTGGTAGGAGAGCCCGATGACCCGGACCCGGACGTGGACCGTCTGCCGTCAGCACATTCCGCGCCGCGACGGCGAGCGCCGGTGGGATCAGGCCTGCCAGTTGTTAGTGCGCTGGGCGGCGGAGGGCAGCTCGCCGGGCCTGGCGCCGTTCGCTGAGGAGGTGCCTGATGCGCGTGGCGGTGTATGCGCGGGTGTCGACCACCCGCCAGGCCCAGGCGCAGACCATCGAGCAGCAGCTTGACCGGCTGCGGGAGGCGGTGGCCGGGCGCGGCTGGGAGCTGGGTGAGCAGCACGTCTACCGTGATGACGGGTTGAGCGGTGCGCGTCTTGGCCGGCCGGGGCTGGACCGGCTGCGTGATCACGCGGCGCTGGCTGATCTTGACGTGGTGCTGGTGACCGCGCCGGACCGGCTGGCCCGCAACTACGTTCACCAGGTGCTGCTGATCGAGGAGCTGGCCGGGCACGGCTGCCAGGTGGAGTTCTTGGACCGGCCGATGAGCTCAGATCCGCACGACCAGCTGCTGTTGCAGATCCGCGGGGCGGTGGCCGAGTACGAGCGGACGCTGATCACCGAGCGGATGCGCCGCGGCCGGCAGGCTAGGCTGCGGGCGGGCACGCTGCTGCCCTGGACCCGCCCGCCGTTCGGCTACCGCCTAGACCCTGAGCGCCCCCGGGATGCGGCCGCGGTCCGGGCCGAGCCCGGCGAGGCGGTGCTGGTCGCCCAGATGTTCGACTGGTACCTGGAGCCGCAGGCCACGCTGTATCAGGTTGCCCGGCGGCTGAGCGATCTGGGGGTGGCCACCCCCACGGGCAAGCCGCGCTGGAACGTCGCCAGCGTCCGCGGGATTCTCCGCAACCCGGCCTATGCCGGCCGGGCGCTGACCGGCCGCACCCAGGTAGCCCCGGCCCGGCAGCGCAAGTCGGCGATGCTGCCGGCCGGGCCAGGGATCAGCCATGCCCCGCGGCCGCCGCAGGACTGGATCGAGGTCCCGGTCCCGCAGATCGTCGCCGCGGAGATCTTCGCCCAGGTCCAGGCCAAGCTTGACGCCAACCAGCAAAGCGCGGCACGCAACACCCGCCACGAGTACCTGCTGCGCGCGCTGGTCAGCTGCGGCGCGTGCCAGCTGTCGTGTACCGCCCGGCAGACCGGAGCGGGCTACCGCTACTACCTGTGCCGCGGGCGCACCGACCCGCTGCGCGCCGCCCAGGGGCGACGCTGCACCGCCCGCTACATCCCCGCCGGGCAGCTCGACGAGCTGGTCTGGGCCGACCTGTGCGCGCTGCTGACCAGCCCCGCCCAGGTCGCCCGCGCGCTGGCCCGTGCCCGGGGCGGGGCCTGGCTGCCCCAGGAACTCCGCGCCCGCCAGGCGGCCACCGCACAGGCCCTCAGCCAGCTCGACCGCCAGCAGCAGCGGCTGCTGGACGCCTACCTTGCCGAGGTCATCGAGCTAGCCGAATACCAGCACCGGCGCCAGGACCTAGACCGCCGCCACGCCACCCTCCAGGCCCACCAGCGGCAGCTAGACGCCACCACCCAGCAGCGGCTCGACCTCAACGACGTCGCCGACGGGATCGAGCAGTTCTGCGCCACCATCCGGACCGGGCTGGCCACTGCGACCTTCACCCAGCGACGCCAGCTCGCCGAACTGCTCATCGACCGCGTCGTCATCACCGACGACCAGGCCGAGATCCGCTACGTGCTCCCCACCACCCCCGGCGGGCCCCACCGCCCCTTTTGCCAGTTGCGGATAGACCATCTCGATGGGCCATCGACCCCCATAGAGGGTGGTCAACGGCCCATCGACTCCCAAGCCCCCGCGACTCCGTGGCCCCGCAAATGCGCCTTACACCGGTGAAACGGGCTTCCCGCAGGGTTACGGGCCCGCCCGGGATCATGATCCAGTCAGCGTGTTGATCACTGGCGGGCGTGGACACCGAGCTCGGCTGGCCGGCCGCGGGTCAGGGTAATGCGTCCAGCCCATCTGCAAGCGCTTGCCGCGGCGGCGTCGGTTCCGCCGCTCCGCGCTGATGACGCTGTTTGTGACCTGGTTTAACCTGGCAGGCGTGCCGTCAGAGGGAGTCGCAGGGATCCTGCTCGCCGCGGGCGAGGGCAGCAGGCTCGGCCAGCCGAAGGCGCTGGTCGAG
>DASYXX010000900.1:0-4750 GCA_035934395.1 Streptosporangiaceae bacterium | reverse complement strand
CCGTGAAGGCGATCGTCCGCGACCTGCACTACCGGCTCGACGTGAACACCCTGCACCGCGACGAGAGCGCCCGCCAGCTGGGCCTGAACGAGATCGGGCGGGTGAGCCTGCGGCTGACGCAGCCGGTCTTCTGCGACCCCTACGCCCGCAACCGGATGACCGGCGGCTTGATCCTGATCGACGAGGCGACCAACGGGACCGTCGGGGCGGCCGTGATCACCGAGGCCCGGTGAGCACCCAGACGCCGTAGGGCCGTGGCGGCCTGATCGGAGGCCCGCCCCTGTCGCGACGGCGCGGGCGGCGGGTATGGTCCGGGCTCAGACACCGGCGCAAAGGAGAGCCCGTGACCAGCTTCGATGATCTGTCCAACTATGTCGCGATACCCCGGGTGACGGCGCTGCGGCTGTCGCCGGACGGATCCTGGCTGGCGGCCGCCGTGCAGACGGTCGGCGGCAAGCCGGGGAAGTACGTCACCAGCATCTGGCGTATTCCCGCGGACGGCGACCGTCCTTTGGCCCGGCTGACCCGCAGCGCCGAGGGCGAGGCCGCGCCGGAGTTCCGGCCGGACGGCTCGCTGCTGTTCGCCTCCAAGCGGCCCGGCCCGCCGCCGGCCGGGCCCGACAACGACGATGACATCGGCCAGGACAGGCCGGCGCTTTGGCTGCTTCCCGCCGGCGGCGGCGAGTCGCGCCGGATCGCCGCACCGCCCGGCGGCGTCAGCAGTATCGCCGCCGCGCGGCAGGCCGGGACCATCGTGTTCGCGTCGCCCGGGCTGCCCGGCGCCGACGGGGCCGACGAGGACCTCAGGCGCCGGAAGGCGCGCAAGGACGCGGGCGTGACCGCGATCCTGCACGAGGCCGGCGCGGTGCGGTACTGGGATCACGACCTGGGCCCGGACAGCCCGCGGCTGGTCGCCGCCGATCTCGCCGACGCCGCCCCGGCGACCGCGGGCGTGCCTGGCCCGGCGACGATGACCGCGGAAGAGCCCGTACCAGAGACCCGCGACCTCACCCCGGACGCGGGCCGGGCGCTGGACGAGCAGACGTTCGAGGTCGCCCCGGACGGCTCCCTGGTGGTCACCGGCTGGTCGGTGTCCGATGCCACCGGGAGCCTGACCGACGAGGTCCACGTCATCGACGTGGCCACCGGGAAGCGACGCGTCCTGCTGGCCGCGCCGGGCTTTGACTTCAACGGCCCGCGCATCTCGCCGGACGGCCGGCTGGTCGCCTGCCGTCGCGAGAGCCACGACACCTACGACACCCCCAGCGACATCACGCTGGTCATCGCGGAGCTGGGCGGCACCGAGCCGGCCGACACGCCGGCCGGGACCGGCACCGACCTGCTGGGCGGCCTGGACCGCCGGCCGCTGGAGGCCGCGTGGGCCCCGGACTCCGCGTCCATCTACTTCACCGCCGACGACCAGGGCAGGCGCCCGGTGTTCCGCGTCGACCGCGCGACCGGCGGGATCACCAGGCTGACCGGTGACCACGGGGCCTACGACAACCTGTGCCCGGCGCCCGACGGCCGTTATCTCTACGCGCTGCGGTCGGCGGTCGACGAGCCGCCGACCCCGGTGCGACTGGACGTGACGTCCAGCGGCGAGCCGGTCTGGCTGGCCAGCCCCGGCTCCCCGGTCGCGCCGCCGGGGCGGCTCGAGGAGATCGACGCCGCCGCCGACGACGGGACCCGGATCCGGGCCTGGCTGGTGCTGCCGGAGGCCGCGAGCCCGGACGAGCCCGCCCCGCTGCTGCTCTGGGCGCACGGCGGCCCGGTGGCGAGCTGGAACGCCTGGTCCTGGCGGTGGAACCCGTGGCTGATGGCCGCCCGCGGCTACGCGGTGCTGCTGCCCGATCCGGCCCTGTCCACCGGATACGGCCAGCGCTTCATCGCCCGGGGTCACGGGCAGTGGGGCGGCCAGCCGTACCGCGACCTGATGGCGATCACCGACGCGGCCGTGGCGCGGCCCGACATCGACGAGGCGCGCACCGCGATGATGGGCGGCTCCTACGGCGGCTACATGGCCAACTGGATCGCCGGGCATAGCGGCAGGTTCCGGGCGATCGTCAGCCACGCCGGGCTGTGGGCCCTCGACCAGATGTTCGGCACCACCGACCTGCCGTCCCACTGGTGCCGGATCTTCGGTGACCCGGCCACGCAGCCCGAGCGCTACCTCGAGAACTCGCCCAACCTGCACGTGAGCCAGGTCAGCACGCCGATGCTGGTGATCCACGGCGACAAGGACTACCGGGTGCCGGTGGGCGAGGCGCTGCGGCTGTGGTGGGACCTGCAGGGCCGGGCGAAGGACGCCAAGTTCCTGTACTTCCCCGACGAGAACCATTGGATCCTCAAGCCCGGTCACGTGACCGTCTGGTACGAGACCGTCCTCGCCTTCCTCGCCCAGCACGTCCTGGGCGAGAAATGGCGCCGCCCCGAACTGCTCTAGCCTCCGGCTCGGGTGACCGCGGACCGGCCCCGCCGCCGGCCATGCTCGAACAGCCCGCAGGGCAGGCATTCCGGCACATCGATGGCGGCACCTAGCCGGGCATCGCGGGGGCTGGCGGGGGGCATGGGGCTGGTGAGCTGACGCGGGGCTTCCTGCCCCTTATGCCAGGATGGGCGGGTGACCCGTGCGCAGCTGGACAAGCGGCCCGGCGACGTCGCCGCGATGTTCGACGGCCTCGCCGAGCGCTACGACCTGCTGAACGACGTGCTGTCGCTCGGCCAGGACCGGCGCTGGCGCCGCGTCGTGGCCCGCGCCGTCGCGGCCCGGCCCGGGGAGCGGGTGCTCGACCTGGCCGCGGGCACCGGCACCTCGTCGCGGGCCTTCACCAGCGCGGGCGCGCAGTGCGTGGCCTGCGACTTCTCGCTGGGCATGCTGCAGGCGGGGGCGCGCAGGCCGGCGCGGCAGGTGAGCTTCGTGGCGGGCGACGCCCTGGCTCTTCCGTTCCGAAACGAGGCCTTTGACGCGGTAACGATCTCGTTCGGCCTGCGGAACGTGGCCGACGCCGGGGCCGCGCTCGCCGAGATGCTGCGGGTGACCAGGCCCGGCGGCAGGCTGGTGGTCTGCGAGTTCGGCCACCTGCCCGGGCGGCGGCTGAACGCGCTCTACGAGCGGTACCTGGCGGCCGCGCTGCCGGTGATCGCGCGGCGGCTGTCCGGCCACGCCGAGGCGTACGACTACCTCGCCGAGTCGATCGCCGACTGGCCGGCCCAGCCGGAGCTCGCCCGGCGGATCGGCGCCGCCGGATGGCGGGCCGTGGGCTGGCGGAACCTGACCATGGGCGTGGTGGCCGTGCACCCGGCCCGGCGGCCCGGCTAGCCTGCTACGGGGCGATTCGGGGGCGGCCACCCGGCAGGACTAGACTTCGCGTAACGACTTGTGAAGCCGTTCACAAGACAGTCAGGACTTACCTCGTGACCCAGCAAGCACCCCCCGCACTCCCCCCGGACAGCGCGTCACAGACGGCGGACGTGATCGTCGTCGGCGCCGGCCCGGCCGGGTCGACGACGGCCTATTACCTGGCCACCGCCGGCCTGGACGTGCTGCTCCTGGAGAAGACCCAATTCCCCAGGGAGAAGGTCTGCGGCGACGGCCTCACCCCGCGCGCGGTCAAGGCGCTGACCGCCATGGGAGTGCCGATCGCGGAGCGCGACGGGTGGCTGCGGAACAAGGGCCTGCGGATCATCGGCGGCGGCGGGCGGATCGAGCTGCCGTGGCCGGACCTGTCCAGCTACCCGGGCTTCGGGCTGGTCCGCTCCCGGCTCGACTTCGACGAGATCCTGGCCCGGCACGCGCAGAAGGCCGGGGCCAGGCTGCTCGAGGGCGTCAACGTCACCGGCCCCCTGCTCGACGACCGCACTGGGCGCATCACCGGGGTCACCGCGCGGGAGACGGTCAACGGCGAGACCACCGAGCACCGGTTCACGGGGCGGCTCGTGGTCGCCGCGGACGGGAACTCCTCGCGGCTGTCGGTGGCGATGGGCCTGGCCAAGCGCGACGACCGGCCGCTCGGCGTCGCCGTGCGGACCTACTACACCACCCCGCGGCACGACGACGACTACCTCGAGGCGTGGCTGGACCTCTGGGACGGCGACAAGCTGCTGCCCGGGTACGGCTGGATCTTCGGCATGGGCGACGGGACCAGCAACGTCGGGCTCGGCCTGCTGAACACCTCGGAGGCATTCGGCAACATCGACTACCGGGCCATGCTGCGCCGCTGGCTGGCCGCGATGCCGGCCGAGTGGGGCCTGAGCGAGGAGACCCGGACGGCGCCGGTGCGGGGCGCCGCGCTGCCCATGGGGTTCAACCGCACCCCGCACTACACCCGGGGCCTGCTGCTGGCCGGGGACTCCGGCGGCATGGTGAACCCGTTCAACGGCGAGGGCATCGCCTACGCGCTGGAGTCGGGCGAGATCGCCGCCCGGGTCATCGTCCAGGCGCTGGCCAGGCCGACCGCCGCGGGCGGGGAGACCGTGCTGCACACCTACCCGCGGCAGCTCAAGGACGCCTGGGGCGGGTACTACACGCTCGGGAACACCTTCGTCCGCGCGATCGGCCACCCCGCGTTCATGAGGTTCGCGACCAGGCACGGCGTCAAGCGGCCCTACATCATGCGCTTCACGATGAAGCTCCTCGGTAACCTGACCGAGCCCAAGGGCGGCGACGCAGTCGACCGCCTTCTCAACGCCCTGTCTAAGATGACCCCGGCGGCGTAACTGTGACCTGCCATGGCAAGGGGGTGACGTGATG
>DASYXX010000878.1:0-4185 GCA_035934395.1 Streptosporangiaceae bacterium | reverse complement strand
CAACGCTGGACGGGGTAGCGCCGGCCGATGGGATGCCGCTCGAGCCCGGTGACATGCCCGCCGACTAGCCGCCGGGGACGCGCGTCGGCGGCCGGCCGAACAAGTCCTCGCGGCGATGCTCGAGGCTCGGCAGCGCCGCCCTCACCTCGGCGGTTACCCCGGTGTCGACGTCGCCCACGGCCAGGCCCCGGCGCGGGCCCAGGTCCAGCCGGACCGTGCCCATCGGATCGATGAGCATGCTGCGCCCACTGCCCGTGGGCGCGCGCGTCGGCGGCTCGGCCGGGTCGGGCACCTGGTCAGCCGCGGCCACCCAGACGGTGTTCTCGATCGCCCGCGCCCGGAGCAGCGTGACCCAGTGCTCTTCCTTGAACAGCCCCGCGGCCCAGCCCGCCGGGACCACGATCAGATCGGCCCCGCGGTCGATGAGGGCCCGCGCGTGCTCGGGGAACCTGATGTCGTAACAGATCAGCACGCCGACGCGAAGCCCGCCCAGCTCGGTGACCACCGGCTCGTCGCCGGCCGCCACCTGATCGGACTCCCGCTGGCCCAGCGCGTCGAACAGGTGGATCTTGCGGTACGCCGCGGCCAGGTTTCCTCGCTCGTCGACCATCACCGCGGTGTTGTAGACGAGCCGGCCGGGACCCGGCTCGAAGATCCCGGCGACGACGGCGACTCCATGCTCGCGCGCCGCCTCGGAAACACCGCGACAGAACGGGCCATCCGTCGGCTCGGCCGCTGCCCGCAGGTCGGTCCCGAACCGGGCCTGCGTGCCCTCGGGGAAGACCGCGAGCTGCGCCCCGGCCCGCGCCGCGTCGGCCAGCGCCTGCCGCACCCGCCCGAGGTTCACCGAGGGATCGGAGCTGACCGGCAGCTGACAGAGCGCGACCCGCATGCCCGCAGCGTAAGGCACCAGGGCCCGGACCGCATCACACAGGCCTACCGGGAAGGGCCTCGGCCCGCTTGCCCCCGCGCCTCACCGCGGACCTTCCCGGGCCCCCGCTTTAGCTCCGCTGGCCGCCCACCGGCTCCAGGTCGCCGACCGGGGCCGGGTTGTACTCCACGGGGTCGTCGGCGCGACGGTCCTGGCGCCGGGCTCCGACGCGGGACGCGGGGCGGCTGATGCCCACAGCGTGGAACGCCAGCAATCTCCTGGCTGCCCGCGCCGCAAGCCCGGGAGCCCGGCCGGCGATGCTGCGTGCGCTCTCCTCTCGCCTGGTCGCCACGGTGACGAGCACGACGGCGGCCACCGGCACGCCCGCGATCACGATCGCAGCGACGGTCAGCAGGATGATCATCACGTTCACCTCCCGTTGGGTGGTCACATCGCCCGGCGGCCTGCCGTTACCATCGATCCGATGTCACCACTGATTAGACTCATACCAAAGAGTGGTGCGTTTAAAACAGAGTCAGTGGGTAGATTCCACCTATCCAGATGGTGAGAATCATGGGTACCTGTAAGGGGGAGATCGCCGTGGCGCATGCGCGGTACCAGCAGATCGCGGACCGCCTCCGCGAACAGATCACCACCGGAGTGTTCGGGCCGGGCGAACGGCTGCCCAGCGAGCCCGATCTCATCGAGGAGTACGAGGCGTCGAGGAACACGGTCCGCCTGGCCATAGCGCTGCTCACCAACCAGGGCCTGGTCGTGACCAGGCAGGGCCTGGGTACGTTCGTGCAGCAGCCGACCAGGCCGTTCACCGCCCTGCTGTCCCGCGTGGACGTCTCGCCCGACGGGTACCACGCGGACACCGCGCTGCCCGTGGTCGGCGCGGCGGCCAGCCAGCCGGAGCGGGGCAGGTCGGTCGTGGTGGAGACCGCCGACGCGAGCAAGAGCGTCGCGGCGAGCCTCGACATCAAGCCCGGCGACCCGGTGGTCATCCGCCGGTCCCAGCGTTTCCTCGGGGAGGTCCCCTGGCTGCTCGTCTCCTCCTTCTTCCCGATGGACCTGGCCAGCGGGACCGCGCTGGAGCAGGCGGGCAGCATCGAGCAGGGCAGCATCAAGCTGCTCGCCGAGCTCGGCTACCCGCAGCAGGGCTTCCGCGACGAGATCGGCGCGCGGATGCCCGACGCGCGGGAGTTTGAGTTCTTCGGGCTGACCACCGGCACGCCTGTCATCGTGGTGGGCAGGACGGGGTACGGCGCGGCCCGGCCCATCAGGCTGACCCGGCACGTCTACCGAGCCGACCGGGTCAGGCTGGCCCATGAGGTGGCCACCATCCCCGAGAAGTACCGGGAACCCGACTCACCATGAGCTGGCCGACGGCTTCTCCCCTGATGCCGGCGACAGTTATTGTGTCGGCGTGATCGCGCTGCTCCTAGCCGCGGCCGCGGTCGGGCTGTCGAACCTGGCCGCGTCCGTCGGCATCGGGGTGGCCGGCGTGAATGCCAGGGTCCGGCTGCGGGTCGGCGTGGTCTTCGGAGTCTTCGAGGCCGGCATGCCGGTCGTCGGGCTGCTGATCGGGCAGGGTCTGGCCACCGAGGTGGGCCGGGTGGTGCGCTGGCCGGGCGCCATCTTGCTCATGCTGATCGGCGTGCTCGGCGTGCTCCGGTCCCTGAAGGCCCGCGGCGCGAGCCCGCCGCCGGCCGACGCGCCCGCGCCGGCGCTTATCCCCAGGCGCGGCACCGCCCGCCTCCTGGCCAGCGGGCTGGTCCTCAGCATGGACAACCTGGTCGTCGGCTTCGCCCTCGGCACCTACGGAGTCGGCATCCTGGCTGGCGCGGTCGTGATCGGGACGGTGAGCGTGGTCATGTCCCTGGCGGGCCTAGAGCTTGGCGGCCTGCTCGGCCGGTGGGCGGGCCGCCGGGGCGACCAGATGAGCGGCGTGGCCCTGGTCCTCGTCGGGGCGGCCATCGCCGGCGGCGCGTTCGGCTAGCTGGCCTATTCCTCGATCCGCAGCGCTGCCTTCGGGCAGGACCGCACCGCGTGCCGCACCGCGTCGGCCATCCCGGCCGGTACCTCGGCCACCAGGATGTGCAGCTGATCCTCCTCGTCCACCTCGAACACCTCGGGCACCAGCCCCGCGCACACCGCGTTGGCCTCGCAACTGTCGCGGTCGACTTCCACTTTCACGAGCCGGTCTCCCTGGGCTACCCGGTGGTACAGACTGCGGTAGTAGGGAGTAGAGCACGGTCGCGGGCCGCGGGCAAGCTGAGTCAGGAGACAAACCATCATGCATAACGGAATCTCCCCCGACCTGGCCCGGGCCGCCGAGCTGGCCCGGGGTTTCATGCCCGCGCACGAGGGCCTGGCGCTGTACGACACGGCCGCCGCCTATGCCTGCCGGGGCCCGGTGGCCGAGATCGGGACGTACTGCGGCAAGTCAACGATCTACCTGGCGGCCGCCGCCCGCGAGGCCGGGCAGAAGGTCATCACGGTCGACCATCACCACGGCTCGGAGGAGAACCAGCCCGGCTGGGAGTACCACGACACGGAGCTGGTCGACCCGGCCACCGGGCGGCTGGACACGCTGCCGCATTTCCGGTCCACCCTCGCCGCCACCGGGCTGGAAGAGCACGTGATCGCCATCGTCGGCCGGTCCGCCGACGTCGCCGGGCTGTGGCGGGCGCCGCTCGGGATGCTGTTCATCGACGGCGGGCACACCGACGCCGCCGCCCAGGCCGACTACGAGGGCTGGGCGCCGTGGGTGGCCGACGGCGGGGCGCTGGCCATCCACGACGTCTTCCCCGACCCGGCGGACGGCGGGCAGGCCCCGTACCGGGTCTACCTGCGAGCGCTGAAGTCAGGCGCGTTCACCGAGGTACGGGTCGAGGGATCGCTGCGCGTCCTGGAGCGCACCGCCCCCGGCATCTGACCGGCAGGCCCAGGTGACCGATGTCCGGGCATGTCGTCGATGGCCCACCGACCACGCTCTAGAGGCTGTAACGCAGCTGGGTTGGGGGGGTGGCGGGTGTGGGGGTTGGGGGTTTTGCTGGTGGTCGGGGGTGGGCGGGGATACCCCTGGGGGGTGTGGCGGTGCTGGTTGCCGGGTGGCCGGGCGGGTTTGTGCGGGCGTGCTGGCTGCGGTGGCGGGGCGGTTGTGGTGGGGTGGGGGTCAGGCGGGCGCGGGTGCTGTGCGGTGGGCGGCGCGGCGGCGGTGCTCGAGGAGCTTGCCGATGTTGTGGACGGTGCCTAGCAGCTTGGCCTCGGCGTCGGCGGCGTCGTGGCCGCGGTAGCTGAGGTAGCGG
>DASYXX010000761.1:0-3162 GCA_035934395.1 Streptosporangiaceae bacterium | reverse complement strand
GCTAGCCAAGGCGCTGGTCGCGGCCGGCATCGAGCCGGGCGACCGGGTCGCGCTGATGTCGAGGACGCGTTACGAGTGGACGTTGATCGATTACGCCATCTGGGCCGCCGGCGGGGTCACGGTGCCCATCTACGAGACCTCGTCGGCTGAGCAGGTCGAGTGGATCCTCGGCGACTCCGGCGCCCGCGCCGCGTTCGCCGAGACCGCCAGGCACGCCGAGACGATCAGCGGGGTCCGCGGCCACGTCCCGGCACTCGAGCACGTATGGCTGATCGATGCCCCCGTGGTGGACGGCACAGTGGCGGACGGCACAGGCGGAGCGGAAACCCTCGCCGGCCTCGCCGGTGGCCCTGGCGCCGCGGGCGTCACCGACGACCAGCTCGAGCAGCAGCGGGCGGCGCGGAAGGCGGCGGACCTGGCCACGATCATCTACACGTCCGGCACCACGGGCCGCCCGAAGGGCTGCGAGATCACCCACGGCAACCTCCTGTCCGACGTGCGCAACGCCGTGCAGGGCGCGCTCATGGACGTCTTCGAGATCGCCGGCAGCTCGACGCTCCTGTTCATGCCGCTCGCGCACTCGTTTGCCCGGATCATCCAGGTGGGCTGCCTGGAGTCCGGCGCCATCCTCGGGCACTGGCCGGACACCGCGACGGTGGCCCAGGGGCTGCCCGAGTTCCAGCCGACG
This sequence comes from Streptosporangiaceae bacterium, assembly GCA_035934395.1. Lineage (GTDB taxonomy): Bacteria > Actinomycetota > Actinomycetes > Streptosporangiales > Streptosporangiaceae > JASHPR01. The sequence continues at coordinate 2,474 of DASYXX010000761.1, read as the reverse complement.
TTCCTGCTCGCCGTGCCGCGGGTGTTCGAGAAGGTCTACAACACCGCGCAGCAGCAGGTATCCGAGAGCAAGGCCAGGAGCCGGATCTTCCGCGCCGCCGTGGACACCGCGATCGCCTGGAGCAAGTCCCGCGACGCCGACGGCCCGGGCGGCCCGGGCCAGGCGCTCCGGCTGCGCCACGCGCTGTTCGACCGGCTGGTCTACGCCAAGCTCAGGGCGGCGGTCGGCGGAAAGGTGGCGTACGCGGTGTCCGGCGGAGCACCGCTCGGCGAGCGACTCGGCCACTTCTTCCGCGGGGCCGGCATAACGATCCTCGAGGGCTACGGGCTGACCGAGACCTCGGCCGCCGCCACGGTGAACAAGCCGAGCCGCAACAAGATCGGCACGGTCGGCCTGCCCCTGCCGGGCGTCGCCATCAAGATCGCCGACGACGGGGAGATCCTGCTCCGGGGCCCGAACGTCACCCCCGGATACTGGCACAACGAGGCGGCGACGGCCGAGGCGCTTGATCCCGAGGGCTGGCTGCTGAGCGGCGATCTCGGCAGCCTGGACGACGAGGGTTTCCTGAGCGTCACCGGGCGGAAAAAGGAACTCATCGTCACCGCCGGCGGCAAGAACGTGGCGCCCGCCGTGCTCGAGGACCGCCTCCGCGCCCACCCGCTGATCAGCCAGTGCCTGGTGGTCGGCGACGGCCGACCCTATATCGCCTGCCTGGTTACCCTCGATCCCGAGGCGCTGGACTTCTGGAAGAAGCAGCACGGACGCCCGGCCGACGCGACGCCTGCCCAGCTGTCCGATGATCCGGAGCTGATCGCCGAGATCCAGCTGGCCGTGGACGACGCCAACAAGGCGGTCTCCCGCGCCGAGTCGATCCGGCGCTTCCGCATCCTCGGCACGGACTTTACCGAGGACAACGGCTACCTCACGCCGTCGCTCAAGGTCCGCAGGCACGTGGTCACCAAGGACTTCGCGGCCGAGATCGAAGCGATATACGCCACTCCCAATCTTTAACGCAACCCCCCTCAGCCGGACAGGATCTGCCAGAGCCGCTCGGCGACCAGGTCCCACCGCCACTCGCGGTCCACCCAGGCCGCGCCCTTCTCCCCCATGGCCGCCGCGCCCGCCGGGTCGGCCAGCAGCTCGGCGATGCGGCTCGCGACCGCGCCGGTATCGCGGCCCGGCACCACGTAGCCGGTCTCGCCGTCGAGGATCGCGTCGGGCGCCCCGCCCGAGTCGCCGCCCACCACCGGCAGGCCCGACGCCGAGGCTTCCAGGTAGACGATCCCGAGCCCCTCGACGTCCAGTCCGCCCCGCCGGGTCCGGCACGGCATCGCGAACACGTTCCCGGCGGCGTAGTGGGACGGCAGCTCCGCCAGCGGAACCGCCCCGGTGAATACGACGGAGCGCGAGACGCCAGTGCGCTGCGCCAGCCGCTCCAGTTCCGCCCGGTACGGCCCGTCGCCGACCAGCAGCAGCACCGGTCCCCCGGCTCCAGCCCCCGTCGCGGCCGCGAGCACCTGCGGCCACGCCCGGATCAGCGTGTCCTGCCCCTTGCGCGGGACCATCCGCGATACGCAGACGACGACCGGGCGGTTCCCCAGGCCGAGCCGCTCCCTGATCTCGTCCCCGCCGGCCCCCGGCCGGAACGCGCCGATGTCCACGCCCGGCGCGAGCCGGACCATCCGCCCGGCCGCCGCGGCCGACAGCGCCCGGGTCAGCCGCACCCGGAAGTACTCGCCCAGGTAGGTGAGCACGTCGACGTGATCACCGATCCGGCGCAGCAACGCCCGCGCTCCCGGCAGCGCGGCCCAGCCCGCCTCGTGACCGTGCGTTATCGCCACGACGCGCCGGGCCCCGGCCCGTCGCAGCGACGGCGTGAGCAGCCCGAGCGGCGCGGCGGCCCCGAACAGCACCGTGTCGCAGTCGTGCTCCCTCAGGATCCGGGCCGCGCGGCGGCCCACGGTCGGATCCGGCAGCATCAGCGAGGTCGGGTGCCTGATCACCGGGAAGGGCTGCCGGGCGTCGAACGCGGCCGCGCCATCCCACGACGGCGCGTAGACCACGACCGAGCCGGCCGGCATCCGCGAGGCGAGCGCGTGCACGAACGACTGAATCCCGCCGCGGCGCGGCGGGAAGTCGTTGCTGACGATCAGGACCTTCGGCACCTACCCAGGTTCCCAGACCGTCTTGCCCGGCGCCCGGGAGGGTGGCCGCGGTAGCTTTCTCGCGGAGGTGTCCGTGTCAGAGCCCATGGTGACCATCCCCGCGCGCCAGGGCCGGGCCGCCCGCGTGTCCCGCGGCTCGACGATCGAGATCATCAACACCCGCGGTACGCAGGTCGTGGACCTGTGGGCGCTGTGCCCGCCGACGTTCACCGAGCACATGTCCATGGAGCACACCCGCGTGGCCCTGGGGCGCCTGATCCCCCGCGTCGGCGACCCGCTGTACAGCAGCGACCGCCGCCCGCTGCTGAC
>DASYXX010000864.1:0-12261 GCA_035934395.1 Streptosporangiaceae bacterium | reverse complement strand
CCGGCCCCCGCGTCGGTTCCTGGGTCAGCCTCGTGCCGGCGCCCGCGGCGCCGGACGCGCGCCGCGCCTGGCGGGTTCCCAGCCCGTTCCCTCCGTCGTCCGACTGGCGGCGCGGCGTGTCCCGGCGCGGCGCAGGCTCGCCGGACCCGGCCAGGGCGAACTCGCCAGGCACGGACGGCCCGAAGTCGCCGCGTGCCGTCAGGCCAGGCGGGCCGGGTGCGGCCTGGCCGAACGCGTCGGGTGCCGGCCGGCCGAACGGGTCAGGCGCTGCATGGCCGGGAGCGGCCCAGCCATATGGTTCGTCACCGGGCGCTTCCTGCCATGGCACGGCCTGGTCCAGGTCGTAATCCTCCTCCGGCGGCGTGCGGCCTGCATGCCGGCCGGGCTCGCTCCTGGAGTTCTGGTCCGACCAGCCTGCCCCGGCGTCGTCGACGACGCCCCAGGCCTGGGTGGACGTGACATCGGCGGCCGGATCACTGACGGCAAGCGCCGAGTAGTCCGGGTCGGCGTAACCGGCGCCGGAGTAGCCGTCGTCGGCGTAACCCGGGCCGGAGTAGGCCGGCCCGGCATCCGGCTCGCCGGGCCCGGCCGATCCATGGGCCTCGCTATCGAGGGCAGGCCAGGCACCGGTGTCCGGGCCGACGGCGCCCGGGTCACCGTAACCGTTGTCTCCCGGCCAGGGCGCCCGGTTCCAGGCGGAGAACGGCCCGGGCGGGTAGAGCGGCGGGGGCTGTCCGGGAGCGGGCGGGAAGCCCCGGATCGGGCCCTTGCCCGCGGCACTGCCAGCCGACCCGGACCCGTACTGGCCGGCCTCATATGGCGCGGCCCCGTGGTGACTAGCGCCGTAATGACCGGCCGCGTACTGCCCGCTGTCGGCCCCGGCGCCGCCGGAGCGGGGGTCGCGGCGCGCCGAGCGTCCGCCGGAGTAGCCGGGAGTAAAAATCGGCGGCCGTCTGGTCACCTGTCCGCCCGGCCCGGGCTCGCCCGGCCCGATGCTGCCAGGCCCGCTTCCCGGAACAGCACTGCCCGGCACCTGGCCCTGGCGAGGCGGTGCGGCGCGCCCGGACGGGCTACGTCGGCGACCCGGCACTCGGCCGCCGGCATTCTCACCCGGGTTGCGCATGCGGCGAGCGTATCGCCATCGCGCCTGAGTTAGCCGCGTCATGCACTTTGTCCCCCGCCCGATAATGTGTTTCCCCGCTTTGACCACTGTCGGTCGCGGCCGGTATCCTGCACAGGCGTCCGCGCGCACTGGCATGCCCGCACATCCCGCTCCGCGGGACCGTGGGCGGCGTCCGGTGCCCCGGATTCCCCCGCCGGGCGGGATTACCCCGGGCGGGGTCCAGAGTTTCAGTACTCACATGTGAAGGCCTACCACCGTGCGCACCTTCAGCCCGAAAGCTGGCGACATCCAGCGGCAGTGGCACGTCATCGACGCCTCCGACGTCGTACTTGGCCGTCTGGCGAGCCAGACGGCGATCCTGCTGCGGGGGAAGCACAAGCCGATCTTCGCGCCGCACGTGGACACGGGTGACTTCGTGATCGTCATCAACGCGGAGAAGGTCGCGCTGAGCGGCAACAAGCTGGAGGACAAGCGCGCCTACCGGCATTCCGGGTATCCGGGCGGGCTACGGTCCGTCGCCTACCGCGACCTGCTCGCCAGGCACCCGGAGAAGGTGGTCGAGAAGGCCGTCAGGGGCATGCTCCCGAAGAACTCCCTGGGTCGGCAGATGCTGCGCAAGCTCAAGGTCTATGCCGGCCCCGACCACCCGCATCGCGCGCAACAGCCCGTTCCGTTCGAGATCACGCAGGTCGCCCAGCAGGCCTCCGCGTCCAAGTAACGCTGCAGAGAAGGAAGCACGAGGAACACATCGTGGCCGAGCCCACTGACGTGCAGGACCTGACGGCTGGAGCAGACGTCGAGCCCGAGGACCACCTGTCCGAGTACACCACGGAGACCGGTGACACGCCGGTCGCCGCCCCGGCGCGGCCCGCGGCGCGCAAGCCGGTGGTGACCGGTAACGCCCTGGGCACCGGTCGGCGCAAAGAAGCCATCGCCCGGGTCCGTATCACCGCGGGCACCGGCAAGTGGCTGATCAACGACCGGTCGCTGGACGAGTACTTCCCGAACAAGGTGCACCAGCAGCTGATCAGCGAGCCGTTCGTGACGCTCGGCGCGGACGATGCGTTCGACGTGGTCGCGCGGATAACCGGCGGCGGCGTCACCGGGCAGGCGGGAGCGCTGCGGCTCGGGATCGCCAGGGCGCTCACGCTCGTGGACCCCGAGAACCGGCCGAGCCTGAAGCGGGCCGGCTTCCTGACCCGGGACGCCAGGGTGAAGGAACGCAAGAAGGCCGGGCTGAAGAAGGCCCGTAAGGCTCCGCAGTACTCCAAGCGCTGACCTCCGGCGTCCTCCCCAACGGAAGACTCGTCGCAGCGGAAGACCAGGAGCGGATCCTATGGGCCGGCTGTTCGGTACTGACGGTGTCCGAGGTGTCGCGGGCCGTGATCTTACGGCGCAGCTCGCCATGGACCTTGCCGTCGCGGGCGCCGGGGTGCTGTCTGGCACGGGCCCCTCGGCCACGGGCCCCTCGCCCACCGGCCCGTCCGCCACGGGGGCGCTCGCCGATGGCCCGCCCCGTGGCCGCCGCCCCGTGGCCGTGGTGGGCCGCGACCCCAGGACGTCGGGCGAGTTCCTCGAGGCCGCGGTCGTGGCCGGACTGGCGAGTTCTGGCGTGGACGTGCTGCGGCTGGGCGTGATTCCCACGCCCGGGGTGGCGTTCCTGACCGCCGCGCTCGACGCCGACTTCGGCGTGATGCTGTCGGCCAGCCACAACCCCGCCCGGGACAACGGGATCAAGTTCTTTGCGCGCGGCGGCCTCAAGCTACCCGACGCGGCCGAGGACGAGCTCGAGCGGCGGCTCGCGCCCGTGCCCTCGACCATAGGGCTCACCGGGACGACCCTCCCGGAGCTTGGCTTCGGCCGCGTGACCGATGCGTCAGGGGAGCGTGAACGCTATCTCGACCACCTGCTGTCCACGCTGCCCGGCCCGGGGGGCGCGGCACCCCTGACCGGGCTGCGGGTGGTGGTGGACTGCGCGCACGGAGCGGCCTACGAGATCGCACCGCGGATGTTGCGCCGGGCCGGTGCCGAGGTCATCGCCATCGGCGCGGAGCCCGACGGGGAGAACATCAACGCGGGGTGCGGCTCGACGAACCTGAGCGCGCTGAGGGCCGCGGTGGCCGCCCACGGCGCCGACGCCGGCATCGCCCACGACGGCGACGCCGACCGGTGCCTGGCGGTGGACGCCAGCGGCGAGGTCATCGACGGCGACCAGATCCTGGCCGTGCTGGCGTTCGCGCTGAAAGAGGCGGGCCGGCTGGCGGACAACACGGTCGTGGTCACCGTCATGTCCAACCTGGGCCTGCGGCTGGCCATGCGGGACGCGGGCATCGCCCTGGTGGAGACGCCGGTCGGCGACCGCCACCTGGTGGCCGCGATGCGGGAAGGACGGTTCGTGCTGGGCGGCGAGCAGTCCGGGCACATCATCCTGCTCGATCACGCCACGACCGGGGACGGGCTGCTGACCGCCCTCCACCTGCTGGCGACAGCGGCCGGCCGCGGTCAGCCGCTGGGCGAGCTGGCCAAGGTGATGACCAGGTACCCCCAGGTGCTCGTCAGCGTGCCGGGCGTGGACAGGTCCCTCGTGTCCACCTCGAGCGAGCTCACCGACGCCGTAAGGGCCGCGGAGGCCGAACTGGGCGAGTCCGGGCGGGTGCTGGTGCGGCCGAGCGGCACCGAGCGGGTGGTCCGGGTCATGGTCGAGGCGGTCGACTCCGGCCAGGCGCACCGGCTGGCCGGCGCGCTCGCGGACACGGTGCGGCGTCTCCCGCTCGCCTCCGGGGCGAATTAGGCGCACCGCCTTCCCCTGTTGATCGTCCCGGCCCCGCGGTCCCGCGCGGCTTGGGGAGGCCTACCCTTGTGAGCGGCGCGCTCCCGGCGCACCTTTTTGGGGGAGACAGGGAGGCCGGCCATGACGGGGCTGAACGACAACGAGGCGTTGTCCGCGCGTGCGTTCAGGGGGATTCTCAGCGGATTCCAGGCGAGAGCACAGGCGCTTTTGAGCGAGCGTCGGCAAGGCCACCGATGCTCGGCCTCTGTGGGTAGATTTCCTCACCCTGATGACGGATGTTGCGGACTAACGCAGATGGCAGAGTCGTAACTCACGTGCCGTGTGCATGCCCACCACACCGCCAGGGGGAACCGGAATGTCCTACTGCCACCGTGCCCGATCGGCGGGCTGATGAGGAGCCAGCCCCGCGCCGATACGCCCACGCCCGTGGTAGTGCTGAAGTTCGACCCGAACGTCATGCACCACGGAGGCCTCGGCGTCATCCGTAGCCTGGGACGCAGGGGCGTGCCCGTCTACGGGATGCACGAGGGTCCGTGGGCGCCGGCCGCGAGTTCCCGCTACCTGCACGGCCGTTGCTTCTGGCAGCCGATCCCGGACGACGCGGACCGGGTGCGCGCGGGGCTGCTGCGGCTGTCCGAGCGGATCGGGCAGCCCGCCGTGCTGCTGCCGACCGACGACGCGGGCGCGATCTTCCTCGCCGAGCAGGGTGATGACCTGCGGCAGCGGTTCCTGTTCCCGAACCCGCCCAGAGACCTGCCGCGGCGGGTCGCCGGCAAGTACTCGCTCTACGAGCTCTGCCGCGAGTTCGGGGTGCCCTGCCCCCAGGCCGCCGTGCCCGAGTCGTTCGAGGCGGCCCGGGCATTTGCCGCCGGCACGGGCTTCCCGCTGATCGCCAAGCTGACCACGCCGTGGACCAACGGCCGCGGCAACCTCCGCAGCACCTCGATCGCGGCCGACCGGGAGCAGCTCGAGGACATCTACCGGGCCTGCGAAGCCGCGGGAGTGGGGCTCATGCTGCAGGAGTTCATCCCCGGCGGGCCCGGGCACGACTGGTTCTTCCACGGCTACTGCGACGGCAGCTCGACCTGCCGCCCGTCGTTCACCGGCGTGAAGGAGCGGTCGTACCCGGCGCACGCCGGGCTGACCAGCCTCGGGCGCTCCACGGCGAACACCCGCCTGCGCGACGAGATCACCGGGCTGCTCGCACGGCTGGGCTATCGCGGGATCCTCGACCTCGACCTGCGCTGGGACGCCCGGGACGACCAGTACAAGCTGCTGGATTTCAACCCCAGGATCGGCGCGCAGTTCCGGCTCTTCCGCGACGCGGCGGGCACCGACGTCGCCACGGCCTGCTACCTCGACCTGACCGGGCAGCCGGTTCCGGAAAGCGAGCAGGTGACCGGCCGCGGCTTCATGGTGGAGAACTACGACCCGATCAGCGCGTTCAGCTACTGGCGCCGCGGCGAGCTCGCCGTGGGATCGTGGCTGGCGTCGCTGCGCACGGTCGATGAGACCGCGTGGTTCGCGCGCGATGACCTGCGGCCGTTCGGCGTGATGTGCCTGCGCATGGGCTGGCGCCTGGCGACCAGGCCGCTGGGCCTGCCCCAGGGCCGGGCCCCCAGCACCGACTTCCGCTACTCAGGCGGCCGCGGGGCGGCCCGAGTAACGCGGCCGCGGCCTGCCGCGCTCTCGGCCGGTGACCCAGATACGACCACGCGGCCAGCGGAGCCGCGATCGCCCAAGGAGGGGACAAAGGTATGAGCGAGCCTGGCGGCGCGGCGCCGCCTGGACTGAGGAGCGACGGAGGAGCGACGAGGGAAGGCGGCGTCTCAGGGGCGCCGCCTTGGCGAGCGGGAGGCAGAGTATGAGCGATGCCGTCGAGGTGGCGATTGTCGGGGCTGGCCCCTACGGGCTGTCGCTCGCGGCACACCTGCGCAAAGCGGGCGTGAGCGTCCGGCAGTTCGGCCTGCCGATGCAGTTGTGGCGGGATTTCATGCCCGAGGGGATGTTCCTCAAGTCACAGGGCTTCGCGTCCAACCTGTCCGACCCGGACCACACGCACACGCTGGAGGCTTTCTGCAGGGCGACCGGCCGCCCCTACGCCAGCTACGGCCTGCCCGTGCCGCTGGACACGTTCGTGGCCTACGGCCAGTGGTTCCGTGACGAGCTCGTCCCTGACGTGGAAGAGGTGCTGGTCACCGACGTGGCCCAGGCTGGCGGCGGGTTCGAGGTCAGCCTGGCCAACTCCGAGCAGCTCCGGGCGCGCAAGGTGGTCGTCGCCATCGGCGTCGAGGCGTTCGCGCACGTTCCCGAGCCGCTGTCCGCGCTGCCCTCGTCGGTGTGCACGCACAGCTCCGCGCACACCGACCTGGGGGCCTTCCGCGGCCAGGAGGTGGTCGTGGTCGGCGCGGGCCAGTCCGCGCTGGAGACGGCGGCGCTGCTGCACGAGAAGGGGGTCAGCGTGCAGCTCGTCGCCCGCAAGGGCAAGATCATCTGGAATGGCCCGCCGCTGCCGCTGGACCGCCCGCTGCTGCAGAAGCTCAAGGAGCCGGAGTCCGGGCTGGGCTCGGGCTGGGCCACCTGGTTCTACTCGAATCAGCCGGGCCTGTTCCGGCGCCTGCCGCGGTCCACGCGCGTGTACCGCGCGCGGACGGCGCTCGGCCCGGCCGGGGCCACCTGGCTGCGCAGCCGGGTGGAGGGGCAGTTCCCGGTCCTGACCGGCTACTCGGTCAAGTGGGCGAGAGTGCAGGACGGCGGCGTGCGGCTGGGCCTCGCCGGGACCGGCGGCTCGTCCAGCGAGCTGACCGCCGACCATGTCATCGCGGGCACGGGCTACCGCACCGACCTCACCAGGCTGCCGTTCTTCGGTGACCAGATGCTCGCCGGCCTGCGGACGGTGCCCGGCACCGGCAGCTCGGCGGTCGGCCGCGACTACCAGACCTCCATCCCCGGCCTGTACGTCATGGGCCCGGCCGTGGCGCCGACCATGGGGCCGGTCATGCGCTTCGTGTTCGGCTCGGAGCACGCCGCCACCACGGTGGCGCGCCAGCTGGCGGGCGGCGCGGTCAGCCGGTCACCGGCAGCCGTGACAGCAGGACGGTAATGACGGGCAACTACCGGCCGCGCGGCGCGGACACCGACGAATTCCGCGCTCTCCGCGCCGCGCGACCCACACACGGGGGACTGGGCCCGTCGCGACGGCGGGAGCACACGGCCTGGCGGGCCCGCAGGATCGCGCCGGTCGTCGCCATGCCGCTTGCTGACACGGCAGGCCTGGCCGCGGCGATCGGCGTGGCCGGCACGCCGGGACTGCCGTCGGCGGCGTACGCGCTCGCCGTGCTGGCGATCCTCGCCGCCACCGGACAGCACCGGCTGCGGATCTGCCTGCGGGTGGCCGACCAGGCGGGGCGGATCCTGAGCGCGGTGGCGGTGCCGCTGCTGATCCTGCTGCCGTGGGTGCCGGACGGCACCGCGGCCTGGCAGGCGCTATGGTCGGCCGCCGGAGTGATGGCCTTCCGCATCGCGGTGTCCGCGGCGCTGCGCGCCGCGCACCGCAGCGACCTGCTCACCGAGCCGGCCCTGGTCATCGGGGCCGGGACGTTCGGCGCGCACATCGGCGAGCTGATGCGCGCGCACCCCGAGTTCGGGCTGCGGCCGGAGGGCTACCTCGACGAGGGGCCGCCGCGCCGTGACCTGGCGCTGCCGCGGCTGGGCGCTCCCGCCGACCTCGCGGAGGTGGTGGCCAGCCACGGCATCCGGCGGGTCATCGTCTGCTACGCCGCCTGCAAGGACGAGGATCTGGTCAGCGTGCTGCGCGCCAGCAGGCCGCTGCCCGCCGACGTCTGCGTGGTGCCGCGGCTCTACGAGCTCGGGGCGGCGGTGCCGCGCTCCTGCCTGGACGAGCTGTGGGGCATCCCGCTGATCCCGCTGCGGCGGCTCGGCCACCTGAGGGCGGGCCTGTGGCTGAAGCGGATCTTCGACACCGTGGTCGCCGGCGTCCTGCTGCTGACGGCGGCACCTGTGCTGGCGGTCCTGGCCGTCGCGATCCGGCTGCAGTCCGGGCAGAGCCCGCTGTTCCGGCAGGTCAGGGACACGGGCAACGGCCGGAGCGCGGAGATCCTCAAGCTGAGGACGCTCACCGCGGCTGGCGATCCCGACACCGCGTGGGCCGGGGACGCGCACGAGTGCAGCACCCTGGGCCGGTGGCTGCGGGTGACCCACCTCGACGAGCTGCCGCAGCTGGTGAACGTGCTGCGCGGCGACATGTCGCTGGTGGGGCCGAGGCCCGAGCGGCCGCACTTCGTCCGCCAGTTCGGCCGCGAGATCCTGCGGTACAGCGACCGGGCCCGCATGCCGGCCGGGATCACCGGATGGGCGCAGGTCCACGGCCTGAACGGGGACACGTCGATCTTCGAGCGGGCCCGCTTCGACAACCAGTACATCGAGTACTGGTCGCCGTGGCTGGACGTGGTCATCCTCGGGCGGACGCTCACCGCGTCGATCCTCGGCCGGTTCGGAGGTGACCAATGAGCCGAGCCGATCGCCGGGCGGAGGACGGCCAGCTCCGCCTGCGCGAGGCGCCGATGATCCTGATGTACCACGGCGTGGCCGAGGTGGCGGAGGACCCGAACCTGCTGTGCGTGTCACCGCGCCGGTTCGCCGAGCAGATGGACTGGCTCGAGCGCCGCGGCCTGCGGGGGGTCGGCATCAGCGCGCTCGTCGAGGCTATGCGGGCCGGGCGCCAGCGCGGGCTCGTCGGCATCACCTTCGACGACGGCTACCTCAGCGTGCTCGAGGCGGCGCTGCCGCAGCTGAAGCGCCGCGGCTTCGGGGCGACCGCGTACATCATCTCCGGCCGGCTTGGCCGCACCAACGAGTGGGACGAGGGCTCGTCCTGGCCGCTGATGACGGCGAGCCAGGTCCGCGAGCTCGCCGCGGCGGGGATCGAGATCGGCTCGCACGCCGCCACGCACATGCGGCTGGCCGGCGCCAGCCCGGAGCAGCTCAAAGCCGAGGTCAGCGCCAGCAGGACGAGCCTCGCCGCGGTCCTCGGCACCGAGATCCGCGGATTCGCGTACCCGTACGGATCGATGGACGCCGCGGCCCGGCGTGCCGTCCGCGACGCGGGCTACGAGTATGCGTGCGCCGTGGAGGCGTCAATGGCCGAGATCGGCCTCATGGCGCTGCCCAGGATGTACGTCGGCCAGCAGGACGACGCCGTGCGGATGACAGCCAAGCGGCTGCTCTACAGGGGCCGTATCGCGCTCAGAGGGAGACGTCCATGAAGGTGCTTCACGTGATCACAGGTCTCGACGCCGGGGGCGCCGAGCTGCAGCTCGCGATGATACTGCGGCGCACCCGGCACGAAGCGGACGTGGTCACCCTGTACAACCCCGGCCCGGTCGCCGAGAAGATACGGGCGCAGGAAACGTCGGTGCGCGACATCGGGATGAAGAACAACACCGAGCTGGGCGCGCTGCTGCGACTGCGCAAGATCATCAAAGCGGGCCGGTACGACGTGGTGCACACGCACCTGTACCGGGCCCAGATCTACGCCCGCCCCGCGGCCCGGCTGGCGGGCACGCCCGTGGTCTTGACCACAGAGCACTCGATCGGCGAGACGCACATCGAGCGGCGCAAGATGACCAGGGGGGTGCAGGCCCTGTACCTGATGTCGGAGAGGTTCTCCGACGCCACGATCGCGGTGTCCGACATCGTCAAGGACCGCCTGGTGCGGTGGGGCGTGCGGCCGGGGAAAATCACGGTGATTCCGAACGGGGTCGACACCGACGAGCTTGGCTTCGACCCGGCGGCCAGGGGGCAGGTCCGCGCGCAGTTCGGCATCGCGCCGGACACCTACGTGATCGGCGCGCTCGGGCGGCTGGACCCGAACAAGCGGGTCGACCTCACCATGGAAGCCGCCGCGCCGATGCTGGGCGAGCGGTGCAAGATCCTGGTGATCGGCCGCGGCGAGGACCTGGCCAGGCTGGAGGCCGCGGCCCAGCGCCTCGGCGTGACCGCGCACGTGATCTTCGGCGGCTACCAGTCCGACACCACGGCGATGCTGGCCGCGTTCGACCTCTACGTCGCCGCCTCGGTGCAGGAGACGTTCGGGCTGTCGGTGCTCGAGGCCCTGGCCAGCGGGCTCCCGGTGCTCTATACCACCTGCCCGGCCCTGGACGGCATCCAGACCGAGCGCGCCCGGATGGTGGCGGGCACCGCGGACGCGCTGCGCGACGAGATCCGCAAGGAAATCGAGGCGGGTCCCAGGGCGCGCGTGGCTGACACCAGGGTATTCGAGCGTTACGGCATCGAGTCGGTCGTCCGCCGGATCGATGACCTGTACGAGCAGGTCCTGGCGGAGCGTCCGCGCCGGGTGCGGCGCGCGGTGGCACGCCGCCCGTGAAGGGGAAGGGGAGGTGGGTGGGGTCGCGGCGGGCCGCCAGCTCGCCCGCGGCCGCGCGACGGACGGGGAGAAACCACACGCGAAACCAGGTGACGTGAAGTTACATGGAAGTGGCACTCATCGGAGAAGGCACCTATCCGCACCAGTTCGGCGGGGTGAGCGTCTGGTGTGACCAGCTCGTCCGCGGGATGACGGACTATGACTTCAAGCTGGTCGCGCTCGTCGCGACGGGTGCCGAGCCGGTGCGGTGGACGCTGCCGGGCAACGTGACGTCGGTGACCGCCCTGCCGCTCTGGGGCCCTCCGCCTGCCGCGCCGACCTCCTGCCGGCGCGGCAGGCGGAGATTCCGCCGTGCGGCCTGCCCGCCGCTCCGCGAGCTGATCGACCTGCTGCTCGCGCCCCCGGCGGAGGCCCAGGACCGGTTCGGTGACGTGCTGCACGAGATCTTCGAGTTCGCCCAGAACGAGAACCTCACCGCCAGCCTGTCCAGCGAGGCGGCCGTGTCCATGCTGAGCCAGGCCTGGCGGGACTGGCGGCTCGACGCAATCGAGGCGGTGCCCACGCTGAACGACGCGGTGACCGCCATGCAGCTGCTCGAGCACTCGCTGCGCCCGCTGTCACATCCGCCCCCGCGGGCGGATGTCGCGCACGCGATGACCAACGGGCTCGGCGCGCTGCCCGCGCTGGCCGCCAAGTGGCGCTACGGCACGCCCATGATCGTCACCGAGCACGGGATGTACATGCGCGAGCAGTACCTGCACAGCCGTCCCAGCCCGTTCCGGTGGCCGGTGCGGGCGCTGTACCTGCGGTTCCTGCGCCGCCTGTGCTCGCTGGGCTATCACGAGGCCGAGATGATCACGCCGGGCAACGTCTTCAACAAGCGCTGGCAGGAGCAGCTGGGCGCGGACATGGCCCGGGTCCGCACCGTCTACAACGGCGTGGACCCGGCCGACTTCCCGCCGCTCGAGGGCGAGCCCGAGGTGCCGACGATCTCGTGGGTGGGCCGCGTGGACCCGGTCAAGGACCTGGAGACGCTGCTGCTCGCGTTCGCGCTGGTGCACCGGGCGATGCCGGAGGCACGGCTGCGGATGTTCGGCTCGCCTCCCCCGGGCCAGGAGCCCTACCTGGAGCGCTGCCGGAGCCTCGCGGCCGAGCTCGGCATCAGCGAGGTCGCGACGTTCGAGGGCCGGGTGGCCGAGATCCGTGATGCGTATTCCGCCGGGCAGGTATACGTGCTCTGCAGCATCTCCGAGGGCTTCCCTTACACCGTCATCGAGGCCATGACCTGCGGTCGGCCGTGCGTGGCCACCAACGTCGGCGGGGTCAACGAGGCGGTCGCCGACACCGGCATCATCGTGCCCCCGCGCAGCCCCGAGTCCCTCGCGCAGGCCTGCCTCACGCTGCTGCAGGATGCCCCGCAGCGGCGGCGGCTTGGCGCCGCCGCCCGCATGCGCGCGCTGGAGTACTTCACGGTCGACCGCGCGATCAGCGCCTTCGACGAGATCTACACGTTCGTCGGCACCGGCCTCGAGCTGCCCACCGCGGAGCCGGAAGACGAGTCGGACGACCTGCTCGAGACCGATCTGCCGGAACGCGACGATGAGACCGAGCTGCTGGAGGCCACAGGATGAGCGAGCCGCAGGGGCGCGGCGCCGCCTGGACGGTGAAGGGGGAATGGGGAGGCGGGCGGGGGAGCGACGAAGGAGCGAGTGACGAAGGAAGGCGGTGCCTCAGCGGCGCCCCGAAGGCGAGCGGGAAACACAGGATGAGCGAGCCGACGGGCCAAAGGGCGCCCCGGAGGCGGGCGGGGAACACGGCATGAGCATCGGCGCGCACGAGGAGCGGCTGGGAGCGGCCGCCAACGGCCGGGCCCCCATGCCGCGCACGGTCGCGGCGCTCTGCGAGCAGTTCGCCTCGGTGTGCGAGTCGGCCGTGGACCCG
>DASYXX010000845.1:0-3677 GCA_035934395.1 Streptosporangiaceae bacterium | reverse complement strand
CCACTCGATGAACGAGGCGAACGCCGCGCGGAACTCCGGCTCGGCAGGCAGGCGGGCCTCTCGCGCGGCCTGGCCGAGCAGCGCGACCCAGCGGGCCCGCTGCCCGTCGTCCAGGCCCTCACCTAGGAGCCGGGCGAGCATTTGCGGGTACCCGTCCTCCTGGTCGCCGGCGGTCGGCCCGCCGAACACCTCGCCAAGCCAGGCCGCCATGCGCTGCGGAAGGCCGGGCGGCATGTCCGCGAACAGCGGGGTCAGGAGGGGATCGCCGGCCACGTGCTTCTCGTAGAACAGCCGGGTCATACGGGTCAGCGCCGGGAGCCCGCCGGCCCACTCGAACAGCGTCGGGTCGGCCGCGGGCTCGGGGTCGCGGAAGTCGACGTACCAGTGCATGCCGCTGCAGAACGGCTTGTTCTGTGAATGGCCGCACCGGCAGACCGCGTAGTGCTCCAGCGAGGCACCCGCGTTCCTCGCCACGGCGGTCCCGTCCGCGTCGGTGAGCGTGATACCGCCGGTGATGCGGTACGGGCCGTCCTTGGTCACGATGATCGCGGGCTCGCGCGTGTCGCCCCAGTCGGTCTGGGCGCGCGCCACCTTTCCGTCGATCGCGAGACCCAGCGCGCCGGAGGGGCAGTCCCGGATGGCCGCGACGATCTCGTCCGCGCGAGCGCCGCTCGGCGCCACGAACGGCTCCTGCCCGGCCCGGAACACGGTCGCCAGCCGGTCGGTACACAGGCCCGAGTGCTGGCAGGTGCCCCGGTTGTCCAGGACCGTCACCTGCAGGCCGTTGTAAGTGTCGAGCCGGTCGGGCACGCGCTTGGGGTCCTTGGCGTCGGTGAACCCGTTGCTGGCGCAGCTTCCGTCGCAGGACGGCTTCGTCGCCGACCCGCCGCAGCGGCACAGCGCCAGCTGGGGCGGGGCCGGGATCTCCTGGCCCAGGTAGTCACGCAGCAGCCGGACGTTCGTGGCCAGGTACGGCCCGTTCCTGGCGGTCTGGATCCCGGCGGGCAGGTCGCCCTGCAGGCGCCACAGCTCCGCCCGGCGCTCGGCCCGGTCCTTCGCCGAGCCGAGCTCGCAGGCCAGGCTCTGCAGCGCCGCCGCCGCCTCGGCCAGCTCAGGCGCGTTGGCACGGTCCCGGCCGGCGCGGGCCCGCAGTTCGGTGGCCGCCTTCGCCGCCTGCCACGCCAGATCGCCCGGTGACCGCACGTCCTGCGCCGCGCGGCTGGCCGCGTCGGTCAGGTCGGCGAGCCCGGCGAGCCCTTCGGCCAGGCCCTCGCTGCTGTGCACCTCGCGGGCCCGGCGGATCAGCTCCGCGGCCCGGGCCAGCCGCGCGCCGGCCGCGGCCGGATCGAGGCCGTCGGGGCGGGCGCGGGAAGAGTCGGCGGGCAGGTGCGCGGCCAGGGTCTGCGCGATCTCCTGGAGCGCGGTCGTGATCGGCGCCAGGCGGCCGGCGACCTGCTGGGTGCAGTCGCTGCCGACCGACACGCAGAACGACGCCGCTATCTCCAGCCGCTCGGTCAGCAGCGTCCAGGCCGCCTCGCGGTGCGGCAGCAGGTAGTCGGCCTCGTAGAACAGCTCGAAGCTCGGGCCCGCGGTCTTCCTCTCGTGACCTGGGCCGGCCGGGAGCGTGGTGATCACGTTCGCGAGCGGCTGCAGGACCGACACCATCAGGCTGACGGTCGCGTCGGCGAGGACCTTCAGCTGGGCGTCCGTCTCCTCGGTGTGCGCGAAGTAACGGTAGAAGACCTGCAGCAGGATCTCGTAGCCGACGTTGAACAGATCGGCGACGCGGGCCGTCAGCGGGTCGGTGATCATCGGGACCTCGATGTCCCGCTGCGGCGGGCGGACGTTGGCCGCGATCACAGGCCGGACCGGGTCGAAGCCGGGATTGGCCGCGCGCATCTGCTGGTACTCGTCGAGGATCTCCACGAACTGCCCGAAATGGGCGTTCCGCCAGTCTCCGCGCGGGCCCTCGCCCTGCTCCAGGATCGTGTCGATGGCCCGCTGGGCCGAGTCCAGGTCGGTGACCGTGACCAGCTCCGGCCAGCGGAAATGCTCGGGCGTGGCCTGGGCCCGGGGCGGGCCGACGAACAGCCACTCCTCCCCGTACTTCTCGGCCAGGTGCGCGAAGCCCGCCTCGATGGAACGGTAGAGGTGCCCGACGGTCGCGAAGTCCTGCGGCCGGGGAACGATGTCGCCCGCGCTCATCAGCGGCTCGGCCCTGCCGATCGCGGCCAGCCCGTTGGCGTCGTCGAGGTCCATGCCCTCGGGTCGTTCCAGGAACATGAAATGCGCCAGGGCCTGCTCGCCGAACGGGAGCAACGCCAGCTGGACCCCGGCGGGGTAGTGGGCGGCGGGCAGCGGCAGGTTCGGCCGGACCAGGTGCGGCGGGCCGCCGATCGCGGTCAGCAGGTTCTGCACCAGCGCCAGGTGCAGCATCTCCTGGGCGGCCACGTGCAGGATCTGCTTGCGCCAGCGGTTCGCGCCGGCCAGCTCGTCCTCGGTCAGCCCCTCGTCCGTGGACTGCTTGAGCGAGAACGCCCCGAACAGGTACTGGCACATGATGCCGTGCTCGAGTTCCGCCGCCTCGCAGAGCATGTAGATCAGAGCCTCGCGGTGCTCGATCACGAACGGCGCCTCCGGCGCCGCCGTGCCCCCGCGCGTGGCGATCACCTGGGCGAGCTGTCCGCTGCCCGCGGGCGAGCCGCTGTCCATCGCTTGATCGGCGTTGGTCATGGCTGGATTCCTTAGGATGTCGTCGGGCACGCTCGCCGGGCCGCCCGTTACCGACGCTCGCCGCCCGTGCGGCTACTGCACTGTCGAGCATCCCCGATACGCCGCGGCCCCGGGCGCATCCCCCATGTGTGTAATCAAGTAATACACCGACGGAAACACCCCGGGCAATCCCTTTGCCTGGGGGCCGGGGAAGCGCCACGCCCGAGCGGGCCCCTCGCCGGCCCGGCTCGGCGGGTGGTGAACGCGCCGCCGTTGACGTGGATGGTCTGGCCGGTGACGTTCGCCGTGATGTCCGGGCCCGAGCTCGGCAGACGGGACGACCGCCGCCGCGTACCCCGGCGGCTGCGGAAGCCGGGGAGTCCGCGCGGGAAACGGCGAAAGCCGCATAACGGGCGGCCGTTGGGCGGGTGGCGGGCGGTTGCGCCTCGTGCCCGCTCGCCCGGCCGCCAGCCACGGCGAGGACGGCGCGCCTGGACAGCCCCGGCGGGCCCACCTACCCTTGACTGTATGATCAGTCAGGCGTCGCACCCAGCCGTCCCCGCCGCCCCCGTCGACCCGGTCGGCCTGGCGCGGTCGCTGCAGCCGTTCGGCGCCTCGACGATGCTGCCCCCGGCGGCCTACGTGGATCCGGCGGTGTTCGCCTGGGAGCAGCGGCATTTCTTCGGCTCGGGCTGGACCTGCGTGGGACTCAGCTCGGAGCTGGCCCGGCCGGGTGATCAGCGGGCCGAGTCGGTCGGCGCGGGCAGCGTCCTGCTCACCCGCGACGACGAGGGCGTGCTGCACGCGTTCGCCAATACCTGCCGCCACCGCGGCCACGAGCTGCTGCCCTGCGGTGCCGCGGCGCAGCGCAACGCGATCATCTGCCCTTATCACTCGTGGACCTACTCGCTGTCCGGCGGGCTCCGCTTCGCGTCCGGCTTCAAGGGCCGCGCCGGCTTCGACTT
>DASYXX010000840.1:0-1610 GCA_035934395.1 Streptosporangiaceae bacterium | reverse complement strand
CAGAAAGTGACAGGTAGCTTCCGGTTCTGGACGGGCCGGTCCCGCGGCGGCTTTCAGGCGGCCTGGCCGGTCTGGGATGGCCGGGCCGAGGCCGGTTTGAGGCGGCCGGCCGGTGAGCGGAGCGCGCCGAATCGGGTGGATGGCCCCCTGTACCGGTAAGAGGCGGATCAGGGGGCCATCCACCTTGTTCGAGCGTGGGCTAAGGGGGTGGCCCAGGGCCGGTTTGAGGCGGCCGGGCTGGGGCCGCTACTGTCCGGGGGGTGAACGCGGATCAGTCTGGCACCGGGGAGCTCACCTCGGCCCTGCAACGGGCCCTGCCATCCGCCCGCTCCGACCTCGAGCGGCTCATCCGGATCCCGTCGGTTTCGGCCGACCCGGCCGCCGCACCGCAGCTGCAGGCCAGCGCCGGCGAGGTCGCCGCGCTGCTGCGCGGGGCAGGCCTGCCGTCGGTCGAGATCCTCGAGGTCGAGGGCGGCCAGCCGGCGGTCCTGGGACGGCGGCCCGGGCCGCCCGGCGCGCCCACCGTGCTGCTCTACGCGCACCACGACGTCCAGCCGACCGGCGACCCTGCCGGCTGGGACAGCGACCCGTTCGAGCCGGCGGAGCGGGACGGCCGGCTGTACGGCCGGGGCGCCGCCGACGACAAGGCCGGGATCGCGGCCCACCTGGCGGCGCTGCGCGCGCACGGCGACCAGCTCCCCCTCGGGGTGACCGTGCTGGTCGAGGGCGAGGAGGAGATCGGCTCGCCGACGCTCGACCAGTTCCTGGGCCGGTACCAGGACCGGCTGCGGGCCGACGCGGTGGTGTTCGCCGACGCGGCGAACTGGACGGTGGACGTGCCGTCGCTTACCACGTCGCTGCGCGGCATGGCCCCGGTCGTCGTGGAGGTTCGAGTCCTCGAGCACGGCGTGCACAGCGGCCTGTTCGGCGGCCCGGTCCCCGACGCGCTGACCGCGCTGTGCCGGCTGCTGGCCACGCTGCACGACGACCAGGGCGACGTGGCCGTCGCGGGCCTGGCCCGCGGCACGGCCGACCCGCTCGACCTGACCGAGGCCGAGCTACGCGCCGACGCCGCGGTGCTCGACGGGGTGCAGCTGATCGGCACCGGCGGGCTCACCGAGCGGCTCTGGACTCGTCCCGCGATCACGGTCATCGGCATCGACGCCCCGTCGGTCGCGGCGGCCTCCAACACGCTCCTCCCGGCGGCCCGGGCCAAGGTGAGCATGCGCCTGGCCCCCGGCGAGGACGTGGCCCGCGCGAGCGCGGCGCTCGCCTCGCACCTGCAGGCGCACGCCCCCTGGGGTGTACGCGTGACCGTGGAGCCCCGAGCGACGAGCGCCCCGTACTCGGCGAAGTCCGAGGGTCCGGCGTACCAGGCCGCGCGCTGGGCGCTCGCGCAGGCCTGGGGGACGCCCGCCGTCGACGTCGGCGGCGGCGGCTCGATCCCGTTCGTGACCGGCTACGCCGGGATCTTCCCCGACGCGGAGATCCTGATCACCGGCGTGGAAGACCCCGACACCCGCGCCCACGGCGCCAACGAGAGCCTGCACCTGGCCACCTTCGAGCGCGCCTGCCTGGCCGAGACCCTGTTCCTGCACCGCCTCGGCCAG
>DASYXX010000832.1:0-7763 GCA_035934395.1 Streptosporangiaceae bacterium | reverse complement strand
GGGTCGGGGATGTCGCGGCACGAGAAGCTGCGCGCCGCGCTCGCTTTCGGAGCCGCCGCCCTGATCGGTGCCGCCGGCGGCTTCGGACTCTCCGAAGGGGTGCCGCCGGTGATCTCGACGGTGAGCGCGGCCTTGGGAACGGGCGACAGCGGGCCTTCCGCGAGCGCCGGCGGGCATGGCTCGGAGTCCGCCAACACGGCGCTGCCGATCCTGCCGACATCGGGCAGCTTGCCGGGCAGCACGCACGGGCCGAATTTGGCTCCGAGGCCCGCGTGCTCGGCAACGCCCAGGCCCAGCGCGGCCCCGACCCCGACCCCGAGCACGGCCCCGCCGACCACGACACCGCCGACCACGACACCGCCGACCACGACACCGCCAAGCACGACACCACCAAGCACGACACCACCTGGCCCCGGACCCTCGCCCGTCGTCAACGCGTCGGCCAGCGCCGGCACGGGTGTGCCCCCCTCGACAGCGCCGAACAACTCCTCGCGTGGCGTCAACGGCGGCTCGGTCGGGACCCGCCCCCTCGCGACCCCGACCACCGGGGTCAGCCCGACGCCAACCTCCTCCGCGGGCACGTCCCGCGGCTGTTAGCCGCCCGGCGGAGCGCCGCGCCGGGCGGCTCAGGCCCAGCGGCCGGAGCCGGCCAGCACGAGCGCAGCGGCCACCGCCCCGGCCGACGACGAGCGCAAGACCGTCGGCCCGAGCCGGGCCGGGACGGCTCCGGCGCGGGTCAGGCTCTCGGCCTCCGCCGGGCTCACCCCGCCTTCCGGCCCGACGATCACCACGATTTCGCCGTGATCCGGCGGCCGCAGGCAGCGCATCGCGGTCGGCGCGCCCGGGTCCAGGAGGATCGCCTGCGCCGCGGCGGCGATGCGCGCTGCGATGGCCGGCGTGGCCTCCGGCCCGGTCACCTCCGGGATCCAGGCGCGGCGGGACTGCTTGGCCGCCTCCCGCGCCGTGGCCCGCCAGCGGGCCAGCGCCCTGCCGGCCCGGTCACCGCGCCACCGGGCGACGCAGCGCTCGGCCTGCCAGGCCACCACGGCATCCACGCCCACCTCGGTCATGATCTCGACGGCGAGCTCCCCGCGGTCGCCCTTCGGGATCGCCTGAACCACCACGATCCTCGGTTCGCCTCGTGGCTCGGAGCGCCGGCCCAGCACCGCGAGCTCGACCACGCCCGGCCGGACGCCGGTTACCACGCACTCGGCCACGACGCCCGCCCCGCTGGTCACGTCGGCCCGCTCGCCGACCGACAGCCGGCGCACCGTGGTCGCGTGCCGGCCCTCCGCCCCGGCGAGCGTTATCGCATCACGCTCGAGGACGGCCGGGTCGGCCACGAAGACCGGCGGTCGCATGCCGCGGCGTCAGCGGCCGTTGAACGCGTCCCGCAGCCGGGAGAAGAAGCCCTGCTGCCCGGGCGCGAACTTGCCGGGAGGCGACTCCTCCCCGCGGAGCTTGGCCAGCTGCCTGAGCAGGGTCTCCTGCTCGGGATCGAGCTTCATCGGCGTCTCCACGGTCACATGGATGAGCAGGTCGCCGCGGCCGGAGGCGTTCAGGTGCGCGGTTCCCTGCCCGTACAGCGGTATCGCCTGGCCGGACTGGGTGCCCGGCCGGATGTCCACGTCCGCGGGCCCGTCCAGGGTCTGCACCTGGAGCGTCGCCCCCAGCGCCGCGGCGGCCATCGGGATCGTGACCGTGCAGTGCAGGTCGTCGCCCTGGCGCTCGAATATCGCGTGCGGCCGCTGCACGATCTCCAGGAACAGGTCGCCGGCGGGCCCGCCGCCGGGCCCGGTCTCACCCTCCCCGGCGAGCTGGATGTGCGTCCCGTCCTCGACCCCGGCGGGGATCCGCACCTTGATGGTGCGGCGCGTGCGAACCCGGCCGTCGGCGTCGCACTCGGGGCACGGCCTGCGGATCACGGTGCCGTACCCGCCGCAGCCCGGGCATGGCCTGGACGCCATTACCTGACCCAGGAACGACCGGGTCACCTGGCTCACCTCGCCGCGGCCGTGGCACACGTCGCAGGTCTCCGGGTGAGTGCCGGGCGCCGTGCCCTCGCCGGAGCACGTCGGGCAGACCACCGCGGTGTCCACGACCAGGTCCCTGGTCGTGCCGAACGCGCACTCGGCGAGGTCAAGCTCGACCCGGATCGTGGCGTTACGGCCGCGCCTGGCCCGGCTCCGCGGCCCGCGGGCGCCCGCTCCGGCCCCGAAGAAGGCGTCCATGATGTCGCTGAACGGGAAACCGGCCGCGAACCCGCCCGGACCCGCTCCCGCCTGCGCGAACGGGTCCGCGCCCATGTCGTACATCTGGCGCTTGCCGGGATCGGAGAGCACCTCGTACGCCTGGGTGATCTCCTTGAACCGCTCCTGGGTCTGCGGGTCCGGGTTGACGTCGGGGTGCAGCTCCCTGGCCAGCCTGCGATAGGCCTTCTTGATCTCGTCAGCGTCCGCGTCGCGCCGGACGCCGAGGATGCCGTAATAGTCGTTCGCCACGCGCATCCCCTATGACTCCGCCAGGATCTGGCCCACATAACGTGCCACCGCGCGCACCGCTCCCATCGCCGTCGGGTAGTCCATCCGTGTGGGGCCGAGCACCCCCAGCTTCGCCAGCGCCTGGTCGCCGGAGCCGTAGCCCGACGCCACCAGCGAGGTACTCCGCAGGCCCTGCACCTCGTTCTCTGAACCGATCGTGACCGTCAGGGATTCCTGGTCCCCGGACTCGCCGAGCAGCCGCATGAGCACCACCTGTTCCTCGAGTGCCTCGAGAACGTCGTGCAGTCCCTGCGCGAAGTCGGCCCGGGTCAGGTTGGCGGCGCCGCCGACCACGACCCGCTCCTCGTGCCGCTCGACCAGCGTCTCCAGGATCACGGAAAAGACCGACGCGGCGTTGGCGCGCTCGTTCGGCGTCACCCGCTCGGGAAGCTCGGCGACCACGGAGGCCACCTCGGTCAGCCTGCGCCCGTCGAGGCAGGCGTTGAGCACGGCGCGAAGCTGGGTGATCGACTCCTCGTCGATGCGGCCGGGCAGGTCCACCGAGCGCTGCTCCACCCGTCCGGTGTCGGTGATCAGCACCAGCAGCACCCGCCGGTCGGTCAGCGGCACCAGCTCGATGTGGCGCACCGACGACCGGGTGAGCGAGGGGTACTGAACCACCGCGACCTGGCGGGTCAGCTGCGCGAGCAGCCGCACGGTCCGCATCACGACGTCGTCGAGGTCGTACGCCCCGGCCAGGAACGTCTCGATCGCCCGCCGCTCCGCGGACGAGAACGGCCTGACCGCGGTCAGCCGGTCCACGAACAGCCGGTATCCCTTGTCGGTGGGCACCCGGCCCGCGCTCGTGTGCGGCTGCACGATGAACCCCTGCTCCTCGAGCACGGCCATATCATTGCGGATAGTCGCCGGGGAGACGTCCAGGCTGTGGCGATCGACGAGGGACCTCGAGCCGACCGGCTCGTTGGTGGACACGTAGTCCTCGACGATGGCGCGTAGCACGGCCAGTTTCCTGTCGTCGAGCACGCGCTCACCTCCCCTGGCACTCCCGAATCCCGAGTGCCAAGTCTATGGCGGGAAGGATACTGGGATGGCCGATGGACGTCACGACCCGATTCGCCGCCGCGGCCGGCACCGTCTACCGTGATGTGAGACAGGGCAGGGACGGACAAGGCTTCATGACGAGCAATCCATCGCAGCCGACACCTGAGTGGGCCTCGTCGGAGCCCCTGGAAGGGCTCCCGCTGGCCGAGGACGGATTTCCTGCGCCGGACGGCAGGTGGCACACCGGGCCGCTGGAGCTGTGGCAGACCGGGCCGCAGGAACGCTTGCGGGGCGACGGCCGGTGGCCGACGACGCGGTCGCCGTGGCCAGGTCCGGCGACCGACCGGCCTGCCAGCATGCTCGAGCGGGGAACCGGGGAGCAGTTCATGGTGGCGGCCGAGCCCGCGGGGGGCGCGGGCCCCGCCGAGCCCGGCGATGAGCGCCTGGCCACCCTCAGCTACCTGAGCGTGCCGTTCCTCGGGCCCCTGGTCCCGCTGTTCGTGTACCTGACCAGGAAGCGGTCATCGGCCTTCGTCCGACGTCAGTCCGTGCAGGCGCTGAACATGTCGATCACCGCGCTGCTCTACACGCTCTGTGCCCTGATCCTGGGCACGATGCTGTCACTGGACAGCATCACCGTCGCCCTGGTCTTCGTGGTACCGCTGGTCGTCGCGCTGTGGCTGGTCACCCTGATCTACGTGATCCTGGCCGCCTCCCGGGCCGGCCGGGGCGGCTACTTCCGGATCCCGGCCTGGCTCTGCGCCACCATCCTGCGCTAGTGCTAACCCGGGGGGTAACCCCCGGACCCCCCTGCCGTCTGCTCGGGCCAGCCTCCGGCCGGCCCTCCCATCCGGCATTTCCCCGGGCCACCGCCCCGCTGCGCTTCTCGCCCGCGCGCTTCTCGCCCCCGCGACGTTGCTCAGTCCGTGAGGCCGCGGATCACGGCATCGGCCAGCAGGCGGCCGTTCGGGGTCAGCGTCACCCGTCCCTCGGCGTACCCGGCCTGCTCCGCGAGTCCGTCGCGGACCGCCGCCGCCGCCGCGGCCCGCCCCGCGGGCGTGAGATCGTCGAGCGGGCAGCCGGTGGCCAGCCGGGTGGCCAGCATGATCCGTTCCGTCCTGCGCTGGGCCGCGGTCAGGATCTCGCGCGCCTGGCCGGGACTCACGCCGGCCCCGAGGCGGGCGGCGTACGTGGCCGGATGCCGGACGTTCCACCACCGGGCGCCGCCGACGTGGCTGTGCGCGCCGGGTCCGATGCCCCACCAGTCGCCGCCGGTCCAGTACAGCAGGTTGTGCCGGCACATCGCGGCGGGCGACGCGGCCCAGTTGGAGATCTCGTACCAGTGCAGGCCGGCGGCGGCGAGCAGGTCGTCGGCGGCCAGGTACCGGTCGGCCATCGCGTCATCGTCCGGCGCGGGAAGCTCCCCGCGCCTGATCCTGGCGGCCAGCCGGGTGCCCTCCTCGACGATCAGCGCGTAGCCGGAGATGTGGTCGGGCCCGGCGGACAGCGCGCTGCGCAGCGACCGGATCCAGTCCGTTTCGCGCTCCCCCGGGGTGCCGTAGATCAGGTCCAGGCTGACGTGCTCGAATCCCGCCGAGCGCGCCCACGTCACGCAGCGTTCCGGCCGGCCGGGCTCGTGCTTTCTGTCCAGAACGGTCAGCACATGGCCGACCGCGCTCTGCATGCCGAGCGAGATCCGGGTGAACCCGAGGCCGCGCAGCTCGGCCAGGGAGCGCTGGTCGACGGACTCCGGGTTGGCCTCCACCGTCACCTCGGCATCCGGCGCCAGGCCGAGTTCGGCGCCGATCGCGCGCAGGATCGCGCCCAGGTCGGCGGCCGGCAGCAGAGTCGGCGTGCCGCCGCCGAAGAACACCGTGCGGGCCGGCCCGGCGGCCGGGCCGAGCACCCGGCGCGCCAGCCGGATCTCCTCGATGGCCTGGCCGGCGTAGGAGTCCCTGGTGGCGCCCCGTCCGAGCTCGCCCGCCGTGTAGGTGTTGAAGTCGCAGTAGCCGCACCGAGTCGCGCAGAACGGCACGTGCACGTACACGCCGAACGGCCGCGTGCCGAGCCCGCCCAGCGCGGCGGGCGGCAGCGCGCCGTCGGCCGGTACGGGCTGCCCGTCGGGCAGCGTGCCGGGCACGGTCAGCTCACCGGGCCGCGCGGGTATGTCGACGGACTCGATCCTGCGAAGGCCACACCGGCACCGTACCCGCACCCGCGTCCCAATGGTCGCCGGCACGAGTTACGCTGGATTGAGTTGAGGCGCCGGGAGGAAACCGATGGCCGTGAGCCCAGGTTACGGAATGATGCCGGCGGGGGACGGTCGGCTCCGTGCGTCGACCGCGGACCGGGAGCGCGCGGTTGACGTGCTCAAAGCCGGGTTCGCCGAGGGCCGGCTCACCAAGGACGAGTACGACGTCCGCGTCTCCCATGCCTACGCGGCGCGCACGTACGCCGAGCTGGCCATGGTCATCTCCGACCTTCCCGGCGGCCAGATGGTCGCGCCGTACGGTCAGCCGTACATGCAGCCGTACCTGCCGGTCCCGCGCCGGACGAACGGGCTGGCGATCGCGTCGCTGGTCTGCGGCCTGGCGCAGCTGCCGAGCTTCGGCCTGACCATGCTGCCGGCCATCATCCTCGGCCATGTGGCCCGCGGCCAGATCCGCCGCACCGGAGAGGACGGCATGGGGCTCGCCACGGCCGGCCTGGTGCTCGGCTGGATCGGGATCGGCTTCGCGGTGCTGGTGATCCTGTTCGTCGCCGGGGTCGCCGCCGGGCACACCGGCAACACCGTTGTGGGGCCGAACGGCGGTCCCTGACCGCGCCCGTTCGCGGGGCGCCGCTCAGCGCTTGCGGTCCGGGCCCTGCTCGGTGGACAGCGCGGCCACGAAAGCCTCCTGCGGCACCTCGACCCGCCCGATGACCTTCATCCGGCGCTTGCCCTCCTTCTGCTTCTCCAGCAGCTTGCGCTTGCGGGTGATGTCGCCGCCGTAGCATTTGGCCAGCACGTCCTTGCGCATCGCGCGGATGTTCTCACGGGCGATCACCCGCGACCCGATGGCGGCCTGGATCGGCACCTCGAACTGCTGCCGGGGGATCAGCTCCTTCAGCCGGGCGGTCATCGCCAGGCCGTACTCCCGCGCCTGGTCGGTGTGCACGATCTGGCTGAACGCATCGACGGGCTGGCCCTGCAGCAAGATGTCGACCTTCACCAGGCTGGCCTCCTGCTCGCCCGCGGGCTCGTAGTCCAGCGACGCGTAGCCGCGGGTGCGGGACTTGAGCTGGTCGAAGAAGTCGAAGATGATCTCCGCGAGCGGCATGGTGTAGCGGATCTCCACCCGGTCGGCGGACAGGTAGTCCATCCCGAGCAGCGTGCCGCGCCTGCCCTGGCACAGCTCCATGATCGCGCCGATGTAGTCACTGGGGGCCAGCACCGTGGCCCGCACCACGGGCTCGAACACCTGGCGGATCTTGCCGTCAGGGAACTCGCTCGGATTGGTCACGATCAGCTCCGCGCCGGTCTCCATCACCACGCGGTAGACCACGTTCGGCGCGGTGGAGATCAGCGCCAGGTCGAACTCCCGTTCCAGCCGCTCCCGGACGATGTCCATGTGCAGCAGGCCGAGGAAGCCGCAGCGGAAGCCGAACCCGAGGGCGGTCGACGTCTCCGGCTCGTAGACCAGTGAGGCGTCGTTCAGCCGGAGCTTGTCCAGGGCGTCGCGCAGCTCCGGGTAGTCGTCCCCGTCGAGCGGGTAGAGGCCGGAGAACACCATCGGCCGGGGGTGGTCGTAGCCGGCCAGCGGCTCGGCCGCGGGCCTGCTGGCACTGGTCACCGTGTCGCCGACGCGGGCCTGCCGCACGTCCTTCACGCCCGTGATCAGGTAGCCGACCTCGCCGGCGGCCAGGCCGTCGGAGGGGACGGGCTCCGGCGAGATCACGCCGACCTCGAGGGTCTCGTGCACGGCCCTGGTGGACAGCATCAGGGTTTTCTCGCGCCGGGACAGGCGGCCGTCCACCACCCGGACGTAGGTCACCACGCCGCGGTACGTGTCATAGATCGAGTCGAAGATCATGGCCCGCGCCGGGGCGTCGAGGTCGCCGTCCGGCGGCGGGACCTGCTCCACGACGGCGTTCAGCAGGTCGGCGACTCCCTCGCCGGTCTTGGCCGAGACCTTGAGCACGTCCGCCGGGTCGCAGCCGATGATGCCGGCGATCTCCGCC
>DASYXX010000824.1:0-1925 GCA_035934395.1 Streptosporangiaceae bacterium | reverse complement strand
GTGGCGACGCGCGCGATCTCGTCGGCGGCTAGCCGTTCCCAGCTCCAGCGCCGTCCCCACGGGAAGCAGGCGGCCACCGCGGCGTTGTCGGTGCGGCCGTCCGCCCTGGCTTCCGCGATCCGGGTGTCGAGCCAGGTCAAGAACTCCAGCTTGGTTTCGATAGCGCGCCGGGGGTCGGCTCGCTGCACCACGCCGGGTACGGAGGGTACGTCAGAGCGGAGCGTGTGCACGTGGCCGTGGCCTTCCACCAGGACGGCCACGTCCAGGTCCAGAAGCCGCCGCAGGGTGGCCATCCAGGCGCGGCTGTCCACGTCGGGGTTGGGCGAGGAGAAGTAGGCGCCCATGAACGCGTCGCCGGCCAGCAGCACCCGCTCTTCGGGATCCCAGAACACCACGTGATCAGTGCTGTGCCCGGGCGCCGGGAGGACATCCAGGCATCCCCCGGCGACGCCGATGCCGGCGCTGGCGTCGGCGACCTGGCCGCGCAGGCCCGGCGGCCGCCCGATCACCGCGGCACGCACTGCCGGGATGGGCGCCGGCGTGCGCAGCCGGGCTGCGACCCCCGGCGCGAGGATCACCGGGGCGCCCGCGCGGCGGGCCGCCCATTCCAGGTTGCCGACGTGCTCCTCGTGCCCGTGCGTCGCGGTCACAGCGGCCACCTGCTGGCCGCGCCCGGCGGCCGCATCCAGGTGGACCGCCAGCGACCGGCGCATCCGCACCGACCCCGGATCGACCAGCACCCCGCGGTACCAGACCGCGGTGAACCGCTCGCCGAACACCAGCGGCACCACATCAGCCGGGAAGCCGCCCAGGAACCACAGCTCGAGGCGGCCATCCAGCAGCACAACGCGGCGCCGGAACGTCCGCACCCAGTCGCGCGCGAACCGCACCTGCCCGGCTGCCGCGACCCCCGCGGCCAGCGGCAGATGCAGCAGCAGGCCCAGGCTGTAACAGGCCCAGAACGGGCCTGCATCGGCCCGCCTGCGCACCTCGGCCGGCCCGAAGCTCACGCAGGCGCCGCCGCGGCAGGTCGACAGCTGGTGCCGGTTCCGCGCGATGTACCGGTACACGCTCCCGGCAGCCGCCCGGGTCGCCGCCACCTCGTCCAGCGCCGCCACCGGACGGGCCAGCGGGATCGCCCCGGCGATCCGCGCCACCGCCTGCCAGCCCACATCGATCCGGCCATCGGCGTCGACCACGTGCAGCTGCCGCAGGCACCCGGCTACCGTCAGCGCCGGATGCACCCCCGCCAGCGGTCCGTCTTGTACCGCCACGCAGCGCACCGCGCCGCGCCGGTCCAGCAGCCGGACCCACGACACCGCGGCCTGGCAGATCTCACACTGCCCGTCATAAACCGCCGTCAACGGCAACCGGCCACCACCCACCACCGCATTCTCTACCATCTCGCCAGCCCGCCACACCCAGCGCACAGCCAGCCTCAGCCGGGTCATCCAGCATGGCCAGGCCAGCCTGGGCACGCCGGAGTATCCACCGCCATGCCGGCGAGCGTCGTATCGCCGACTGGTCATCCAACGTGGCGCTGCCTCGGCAAGGGTCCGTGCGCGAACCGCCGTTAGGCGCGATCACGCGGTCGCTGCTGATCTCGATCTTGGCGGGCCAGAAGGGTCGTTCTGCTCTTGACAGCGTTTCGCTGGGCGTAGACCACGCCGTGCCCATGGAGCAGACGCGGCTGCCGCAAACCGCACCGCAAAAGCCCCGCGCGGCCAGACGCGGCCGAGACGCCCGGGATCTTGACGGGGTGCACGCGGGACCTAGCGTCGCGCGGCCCCTGCGTGCTGCGATGGCTGCCAGCGCTTACGGGGTCACGGCCGGCATCACAATGATCGAGGGCAGCGAATCATCGAGGGCTCAGACCGGCCCGAATAGGGGGTGCCTGGCGGGCCTACGGCACTCCTGGCGGCTTA
>DASYXX010000752.1:0-1601 GCA_035934395.1 Streptosporangiaceae bacterium | reverse complement strand
AGCGGGTCGCGGCGCTGGACATCGGGAAGGCGGCGCTGACGGCCTGCGTGCGGGTGCCGCATGAGGACAAGCCCGGGGCGCGCCGCCAGGAGGTCCGCACCTATGCCACGGTGACCCCGGCGCTGCTGGACCTGCGGGACTGGCTGACCTGCCAGGGCGTGACCCTGGTGGTGATGGAGGCCACCTCGGC
The DNA here is from genome assembly GCA_035934395.1 of Streptosporangiaceae bacterium. Taxonomy (GTDB): domain Bacteria; phylum Actinomycetota; class Actinomycetes; order Streptosporangiales; family Streptosporangiaceae; genus JASHPR01. Next base: position 1,411 of record DASYXX010000752.1, on the reverse strand, counting down.
GTACTGGAAGCCGCCGTTCTACCTGCTCGAAGACGCCATCGCCTGCCAGGTGGTCAACGCCCGCGACGTCAAGAACGTCCCCGGGCGCCCCAAAACGGACAAGCTGGATGCGGTGTGGCTGTGCAAGCTCGCCGAGCGGGGCATGCTCCGGCCTAGCTTCATCCCGCCCCGCCCGCAGCGCCAGCTGCGGGACCTGACCCGCTACCGGCGCACCTTGACCCAGGAACGGACCCGCGAAAAGCAGCGTGCCGAGAAACTGCTCGAAGACGCCCAGATCAAGCTGTCCTCAGTGATCAGCGACATCTTCGGCGCCTCCGGGCGGGCCATGCTCGCCGCCCTGATCACCGGGCAGCGAAACCCGCATGACCTGGCCAGGCTGGCCCGCGGCAGCATGCGCGCCAAGACCAGCGCCCTGCAGGAGGCGCTGACCGGCCACTTCACCGAGCACCACGCGTTCATGCTGGGCATGATGCTGGACCGGATCGACGCGCTGACCGCCCAGATCCACACCCTCACCACAGCGATCGAGCAGGCCATCACCCCGCTCGCCGCCCAGGTCGCCCAGCTCGACCAGATCCCCGGGATCGGCGTGACCGCCGCCCAGGACATCCTCGCCGAGTCGGGTAGCCCCGGTGCGTTGCCGCACCGGGGCCCCCTCAGAACCGTGCGTGCGCCTCATCGGCGCACACGGCTCAAGTAAGCCCCGGGGACGTTGCGGGCTGGGGTGCTGGCATTCTGCGTTTGCGGGCCTGAAGCTCGCGGCGGCAGGAGGCGTGTATCAAGCGGGTTCGGTTCCCGTCCGGCATGCCGTGCCCGTCCTGGTGGACGAGATAGTCGGCGGCGATCGCCCTGCGGACCACGCTCAGCCACCACCGTTCCCAGTCCGCTGGGGACTGGGGCTGGTCGGCGGTGAGCAGCGGGTCGCGGCAAAGCGGGCAGCGCCCGGCCTGCCTGGTGAGCAGGCGCAGGTTATAGCTATCTAGCGGGGGTTTGACCCGCTGCCGCCGAGCAGCCCAGTAGTCAGCCAGGTCCGGATCGTCAGGAGACGCCGTGCCTGTGACCAGCTGGTGCCGGATGATCGGAGTCCAGGCGAACTTGATCAGGTGTGGGATGCTGCCGCGCTCGTCGCGCCCGGCCCGGTTCCCGAACACCCACCTGTCGTTCCTGAACTTGTTGAACCTGCCGAAGTAGCGGTGGGCGATCCACCGCTTCGGCTTTCCGCCGTGGGTGCGCTTGGCCCACCGGTAGGTGAGCTTCCACGCGTAGTCGTCCAGGTCTCCGAAGATCTTGCTGGACACTACTCCCTGATAGTAGGCAGCCCAGCCCCGGATGATCGGGGTGAGCGCGGCGATGACCGCCGCTGCGTTCGAGCCGCGCAAGGCGCGCATCTCGGCGGCGAGCCTGGTGCGGA
>DASYXX010000751.1:0-3907 GCA_035934395.1 Streptosporangiaceae bacterium | reverse complement strand
CATAGCGCCGGAGACCGCGGCGTCCCTACTACGGGAGAAACTGTGAGCGAGCCGGAGGGGCGCGGTGCCGCCTGGACTGAGGAGCGAGTGACGAAGGAGCGAGCGACGAGGGAAGGCGGTGCCTCAAGGGCGCCCCGGAGGCGAGTGGGAAGCAGAGTATGAGCGGTAATCTCAGCCAGGGTCCTGGTGGCAGGGGGGCTGGATGGCAGAGGAGTTCGACCTGGTCATCCGGGCCGCCCGGGTGGTGACCGGCGGGGCGGAAACGCCCTGCGTCATCGGCGTGACGGCCGGGCGCACCGCGGCGATCCGGCCCCTCGGCGCCGCCGCCGCCGCGCCGCGGGTGATCGACCTCGGTGACGACACGGTGCTCCTGCCCGGCCTGGTCGACACGCACGTGCACGTGTGCGAGCCTGGCCACGCCGACTGGGAGGGCTTCGCGACCGCGACCAGGGCGGCCGCGGCCGGCGGGATCACCACGCTGGTGGACATGCCGCTCGACAGCGTCCCGGTCACCGTCAGCGCCGCGGCGCTGGAGGCCAAGCTACGCGCGGCCGCGGGGCGGTGTCACGTGGACGTGGGCTTCTGGGGCGGGGTGATCCCCGGCAACCTCCCCGGCCTAGGCCCGCTGCACGACGCCGGGGTGCTCGGCTTCAAGTGCTTCCTCGCCGACTCGGGATCCGCCGACTTCCCGCCTCTGGGCGGCCGGGAGCTGGCCGCGGCGCTCCGGGGCGCGCGCGGCCTGGGCGCGCCGCTGCTGGTGCACGCGGAGGACGCCGAGGCGGCGGCCGCCGTCGGCCAGCCCGCGGGTCCCCGGTACGCCGGGTACCTGGCGTCGCGGCCGCGCGGGCTGGAGAACCTGGCGATCGCGCAGGTCATCGAAGCTGCCCGGGCGACCGGCGGGCACGCCCACGTGGTGCACCTGTCGAGCTCCGACGCGGTGCCCATGCTCGCCACGGCCCGGCGGGACGGCGTCCGGGTGAGCGCCGAGTCGTGCCCGCACTACCTGACGCTCGCCGCGGAGGAGATCGCCGATGGCGACACCGCCGCCAAGTGCTCGCCGCCGGTGCGTGAGGCGGCCAACCGCGAGCTGCTCTGGGACGCGCTGCGCAGCGGGGTGGTCGGCATGGTCGTCTCCGACCACTCGCCGTGCCTGCCCGCCATGAAGGTGCCCGACTTCGGCGCGGCCTGGGGCGGGATCTCCTCGCTTCAGCTCGGCCTGCCGCTGGTGTGGACACAGGCCCGGCGGCGCGGGTTCTCCCTGTCCGATGTCGTCACCTGGATGGCAGAACGGCCCGCGGACCTGGCCGGCCTGCGCCGCAAGGGGCGGATCGCGGTCGGCTACGACGCGGACTTCGCCGTCTTCGCCCCGGACGAGGAGTTCACCGTCGATCCGGCCCGCCTGCACCACCGCCACCCGGTCACCCCGTACGCCGGGCGGCGGCTGCGCGGCGTGGTCCGCGGCACCCTGCTGCGCGGCGAGCCCGTCGACCCGGCGACCCCCCGGGGCCAGCTGCTGACCAGGTCGTCCTGAGGCGGGCCGGCCAGCGCCGCCCGCGGCGTTCGCAAACCGGCGCAGCCCGACGTAACGTGTCGGCATGCCGTTATGACGGATATCACCTGGGGAGGCAGCCATGGCCGCAGTAGACGAGCGCGAAGATTCCCCCGTACCCGCCTACGACCCGATGCGCCAGTTCTCCGAGCTGGCCGGCGACGTTCGCGACCCGTATCCGATGCTGGCCGACCTCAGGGAAAGCACCCCCGTCCTGCCGGTCAGCCTCGAGGAGGAAACGGGCCAGCTGCAGAACGACGCGAAGGCGCCCAAGCTGCCCCCGTTGTTCACCGTGTTCAGCCATGAGTACGTGGAGCAGGTGCTCACCGACAACGCGCGCTTCTCCTCGACCGTCTACGAGTCGAGCATGGGGCAGGTCATGGGCGCGACCATCCTGCAGATGGATGCGCCAGAGCACCAGCGCCACCGCGCGCTGGTCGCCAAGGCCTTCCGCGCCCGTGTGCTCGAGCAGTGGAGCGACACGGTCATCGGCGCCACGGTCAACGAGCTGATCAGCGCTTTCGCCGGGGACGGGCACGCCGACCTCATCGAGCAGCTGACGTTCCCGTTCCCGGTCCGGGTGATCTCCCGGATCCTTGGCCTGCCCGAGGCCGACTGGCCCCGTTTCCTGCGGCTGTCGACCGACCTGATCGCGATCATGCGGAACTACGACCGGGCTCTTGCCGCCAGCGCGGAACTGCGCGGCTACTTTGAGCAGATCATCGCCGACCGGCGCCGCAACCCGTCCGACGACCTGGTCAGCCAGCTCGTCCTGGCCGAGGTGGACGGGCAGCGCCTCACCGATGAGCAGATCTACCCCTTCCTTCTGCTGCTGCTCCCCGCGGGCGCGGAAACCACCTACCGCTCGTCCAGCAACCTGCTGTTCGGCCTGCTCACGCACCCGGATCAGCTCGACGCCGTCCGCGCCGACCGCGCGCTGCTGCCGCAGGCGATCGAGGAGGCGCTGCGGTGGGAGCCGCCGCTGCTGAACATCAGCCGGATGGCGACCGAGGACCTCGAGCTCGGCGGCGTCCCCATACCCAAGGGCGCGTTCGTCGCGATCTCGCTGGGAGCGGCGAACCGTGACCCGCGACGGTATCCGGACCCTGACGTCTTCGACATCTTCCGCGACCCCAGGCAGCACATCTCGTTCGGGAACGGACCCCACATGTGCCTGGGCATGCACCTGGCCCGGCTGGAGACGCGGGTGCTGCTGAACGCCGTGCTCGATCGCCTGCCGGCGTTGCGCCTCGATCCCGCCGCCGAGGACCAGCACATCCACGGGCTGGTGTTCCGCTCACCTCCGGAGCTGAACGTGCTGTTCGATCCTGAGCCCCGGTAACGCTCTCGCGGCTGATCCGGCGGGGGCCGCTACGATGCCGTGGTGCCCGGCAAGCACTCGGCAGCAGCACCCGACCTGGCCTCACGCTGGCTGGGCGGCAGCGTCATGGCGGCCAGCGACGAGTCGTTCGGCGAGAAAGAGCACCTGCTTTCCCCGGATCCCGCGGCGTTCGAGCCCGGCCGCTACGGCCCCCGCGGCGAGCTCGTCGACGGCTGGGAGACCAGGCGCCGCCGCGAGGCCGGCCACGACTGGGCCCTGATCCGCCTCGGCGCGCCGGGCATCATCAGCTCCGTCGATGTCGACACGAGCTTCTTCACCGGCAATCACCCCGAGTTCGCCGCGGTGGAGGCATGCGGCTGCGAGGGGTACCCGAGCCTGGCCGAGCTGGCCGGCCCCGCCGCGGGCTGGGCCGAGATCGTGCCGCGGTCGGCGCTGACCGGCGACGCGCACAACGAGTTCCGAGTCTGGGACCCGCGGCGCTTCACCCACGTCCGGCTGTCGATCTTCCCGGACGGCGGCGTCGCCCGGCTCCGCGTGCACGGCAGCGTGGTGCCCGACCCCCGCGCGCTCGACCGGCTCACCATCGACCTCGCCAGCCAGCGGCACGGCGGGGCGGTGGTCGCGAGCAGCGATGACTTCTACACCTCGGCGAGCATGCTCAACCGCCCCGACTCGGCCCGTTCCATGGGCGAGGGCTGGGAGACCCGGCGCCGGCGGGACTCGGGGCACGACCACGTGGTCATCCGGCTGGCCTTTGCCGGCGACGTGCGCCAACTGGTCGTCGACACGGCCTGCTTCAGGTACAACGCCTCCGCCGAGATCGAGGCGTTCGGCTGCGCCGAGGACCCCCCGCCGGACGCCGACGCCCCGCAGTGGCTGCCGCTGCTCCCCCGGACCCGGCTGCAGCCCGATACCCGTCACGTCCTCGCCGTGAGCCCGGGCCCGCCGGTGAGCTGCGTCCGGCTGGACGCGTTCCCGGACGGCGGGCTGTCCCGGGTGCGGGTGATCGGCGGCAT
>DASYXX010000778.1:0-5101 GCA_035934395.1 Streptosporangiaceae bacterium | reverse complement strand
GGTGCCAGCCAGCCGGCCGCTCCCGTGTAGAGGGCGAATAGGAGGGCCGCGGTCACCGCGCATCCTCGCAGCCGGCCGCGGCCTGAGATCCGCGCTGCCGGGTCAGCCGCTGATAGGCCGCCTCCAGCTCCGCGGCCTCCTGCGGGGACAACTCGCCCAGGAAGTGCATCAGCGCCGCGGGCCGGTCGGTGCTGGCCGCCAGCGCCTGCCGCATCAGCGCGGCGCTGTACTCCTCGGCGGTGACCAGCGGCTCGTAACGGTAGGCCCGGCCCTCATCGTGGCTCCGCAGCCAGCCCTTCTTCCGCAGGTTGCCCATCACCGTCATCACCGTGGTGTAGGCGAGCGGCCGCTCGGCCTGCAGGTCGCCAAGCACGTCCCGCACGGTCACGGGCTTCCCGCGGGCCCAGATCGCGCGCATCACCCGGGCTTCCAGATCACCCAGCGCTGGCATGCGGCACCTCCCGCCTCTACTCTACTACGCAGATAGTAGGAGTCGTCATGGCCCCGTGTAGGAGGCTTCACCTTCAACTACGGGGCTAGTACTATTAGGATAGTAGATCGCCGAGTAAGGAGACCAGGATGCGGGCGACGCTGCGCGACCTACCTGCCCGAGCTGGGTGGGCGCCTGTCCAGCAGCTGGCGACCTGGTCGCGGCGGCAGTGGAAGGTGGCCGGGTGGGCCTATCTAGCCGCCCTGCTGATCATGGGTGTCGCCGGCGAGACGCTGCCCGGCGCGTCAGCGGGCCGCGTCGTGCCGATCCAGTGGTGGAACTACGTCACCCTCATACTGTCGCCGCCGCTGATCGCCCTCATCGTGGCGACCTTCGTCCCGCCGGGCCAGCCCCGCAGGGGCCGCCGCTGGGGCAAGGCCGGAACCGGGGCGGGCGGCGCCGCCGGCACGCTCGCGATGGCCTGCCCGGTGTGCAATCCGCTGGCCATCCCCATCTTCGGGGCCGCGGGCGTGCTGTCGTTCCTGGCGCCGTACCGGGGCCTGATCGCGCTGCTCTCGATCGCGCTGCTCGCCCTGACCCTGCTGCTTCGCCTGTGCGCCACCCGGACCTGCACGCTCACGCCACCAGCCGCTCCCCCGCCCGGCCATTAGGGCGTAACCGCTGACCGAGAACAGCTCCCGGCGTTCCCTCAGCAGGCTCGCCTGTCCTGAGCGCCGCTCGCGCGCTCGGCGCGCTGCTCGGCAGCGAGGTCGTCGTCATCGCCGGGCTGGTGCTGTACCTGTACGTCGCCGAGCCGCTCATCTCCCGCATCACCGCGCTGGGTCTGGTGGCCGCTTACCTGCCCGGCGTCGCCGCCGACGGGCTCACCCAGGCCAGCCAGGCCGGCGTGCGGCTGCTGCCCGTCTGGCAAGGCGGCCTGGTGTTCACCGCCTGGGCCGCCGCCATCGCGGCCGCCGGGACCGTCATGACCGCCCCCGGGACATCACCTGACCGGGGTTACCCGATGTCCACGCGAAGCTGGCCGCGGGCGGTGGCGAGCGCCTGCTCGACGGCGTGCCGGGTATCGGCCTCGGCGAAGATGAACCCCAGGTACCGGTCCCCGTCTGGGAGCGGGAGGACCCGCCGCCCGGCCGGGATGGTGATCGTCAGGCCGGTGATCCCCGGCACGGCCATGGCGGCGTCCCGGCCCTCCACCGCGCGGAGCACGCCGGGGCGCGGCACGGGCAGCATGAACACCCCCGACGGCCGGGCCGGGTCATGGCCGGTGGCCGGGGCGGGCTGGCCGAGGGCGTTGGCCAGCACGAGTTCCTCCAGGGTCGTGCCGCCGGGGAACCGCAGGGCGCGTGAGCACAGGCCACCGATGCAGCGCGCCGCGAGTTCGAGCATGGCGGGCCGGGGCGGGCCGGCGCGGTCATCGATACGCAGCTCGGCGTGGACGGGACCGCTGGTAAGCCCGAGCGCCCTGGCCGCGTGCCCGGCCGTCGTGATGGCCGCGGCGAGGACCGGTCCGGGCAGGTGGGAGGGGGTGACCAGCAGGGTTTCCTCGAACGTGGGGCCCTCTGGGGTGCGGGGCTTGTCGAAGACAGCAGTAACGGTCAGGTCGCCGCCGGCCAGCAGGCCGTCGATGCTCAGCTCGGGGCCGGGCAGGTATTCCTCGACCAGCAGGGGCTCCCGGTGAGGGCGGCGGGCGGCTGCCAGGACCTGCCGGATCCGCCGGGCCGCGGCCTGGGCGGCGGCGGGGTCGTTGGCCCGCAGGATGCCCTGGCTGGCGCTGAGCGAGACCGCCTTGACCACGCACGGGAAGCCCACTGCCTGGGCCGCCTGCCGGATGGCGCCCTCCGGCGCGGCGGCGGGCACGATCTCGAACCTAGGCTGGGCCACCGCGGCCGCTGCCCACCGTTGCCGCTGCCGGGCCTTGTCGGTGGCGTTCAGCACGGCATCGACCGGGTTGTGCGGTAGCCCCAGCCGCGCTGCCACGGCCGCCGCCAGCACCAGCATCGGGGTGTCCGCGGCGACCACCGCCGTGACCGGCCCGCAGCGGGCCAGGATCCGGCGAACGCTGCCGTCCGGGTCGCCGGGGGTGACCGGGATGACCGGGCGGCCTCCCAGCGGCAGCGCCCCGTCGCTGCCGATCACCAGGTCCAGGCCCATCCGGGCGGCGGCCAGCAGGAAGTCGGCCGCGCGGTAGGTGCGGGCGGGCACCAGCAGCAGCACCCGCGGCGGCGCCGCCGGCCCGCCTGGGCCCGCGCTCGTTCCCGCGCCGGTCATCGTTTCTCCGGGGAGAAGAACGGCTCGGTCCCCGCCTCGTGGTCGGTGATGTCGATCAGGCCGGTCATCGCGGGCAGGCGGGAGCGCAGCAGCGGCTCGATGCCCTGCCGGACGGTCACCTCCGCCAGGCTGCAGCCCTGGCAGCCGCCTTCGAGCCGGATCTGGATCCAGCCCCGCTCGGCGTCAGCGACGGTCACGCGGCCGCGGTGCGCGGCGATCGCCGGATTGACCTCGGCGTCCAGGACACGGCGGGCAGCCTCGGCCAGGCTCCCGCCGGCGTCCGGCGGTGACCCGGCCTGCCCGGGGGTGACCAGCCGCACGGTGGCGATCCCGGGCACGGCGGCACGGATCAGCGCCTCGATGCGCCCGGCCAGCGGGAGCATCGCGCCCGGCGATCCGGTCATCTCCAGGGTCACGGTGCCATCCCGGGCCCCGGCGAGGCGGACGGCGCCGCCGCGGGCGATGACCGAGGGCAGGACGCTGCGCTCCAGCACGGCCTGCACGGCTGCGGTCAGGTCCGTCACCGGCCGGCCTCCCCGCTGGCCGCCGGCGCCGGCGGGGCCGGGGCCGGGCGCTGACCCGCGGCATCGAGCGCCGCTTCGAGGTCGGCGATCAGGTCACCGGGATCCTCGATGCCAGCCGACAGGCGCAGCAGGTCGTCGGGGACCGGGGAGGATGGCCCCTCGCTGCTGCGCCGGTGCTCGATCAGGCTTTCCACCCCGCCCAGCGAGGTGGCGCGCTTGAACACCCGGACCTCCCGCAGCACGGCACGCGCCTGCCCGGCCCCGCCCGCCACCCGGATGGACAGCATCCCGCCGAACCCGCCGGTCATCTGCCGGGCCGCGATCTGGTGACCCGGATGCTCCGGCAGTCCGGGGTACAGCACCGCGGTCAGCGCCGGGTGCCCGGCAAAGTGGGCGGCGATGGCCAGCGCCGTTTGCGAGGCGCGGTGCACGCGCAGGAACAGGGTCCGCATGCCGCGTTGCAGCAGCCACGCCTCGAACGGGCCCGGCATCGCGCCGGCGTTGCGGCGCCAGGACCGGACCCGTTCCCAGAACGGATCCCGGCGGGCGGCCAGCACCGCGCCGGCCAGCACGTCGCCGTGCCCGTTGAGATACTTGCTGGCCGAATGCACCACCATGTCGGCGCCGTGCTCGAACGGCCTGGTCAGCACCGGCGTGGCCACGGTGTTATCCACGGCCACCCGGACCCCGGCCGCGTGCGCCAGCTCGCAGACCGCTGCCAGGTCGGTGATCTCCCACATCGGGTTGGCCGGGGTCTCGACCCACAGCAGCCGGGTGCGGCCCGGCCGGATCGCCGCTGCCACCGCGCCGGGATCGGTGGTGTCGGTGAACTCCACGTCCAGGCCCCATGTGAGCGCGAACTCGGCCAGCCATTTCCGGACGCCCCAGTACAGCACCCGGGAGACCAGCACGTGATCGCCCGGCAGGAGCGCCTGGAACACCGCGGTCGCCGCCGCCATCCCGGAGGCGAACAGCGCGCACGCGCAGCCGCCGCCTTCCAGCGCCGCCAGCAGCCGCTCCGCGTGTTCCGACGTCGGGTTGTCGGCCCGCGTGTAGGCGCGGCCCTGCGGGTAGGAGCCATCGGGCTGCTGCTCGTAGTTCGTGGATAGGCTGATCACCGGGGCCAAGCCGCCCGACAGCGGGTCGGTCTCGCCCAGCCCCTGCGCGGCCAGGGTCTCCGGTGACACCGATCGGCGTTCTCCACCGCCCATGCCTTCTCCTTAGCCCACCGGCGAGCCGGTGTCCGTTCCGGCGATCGCTGGTCTACTCGGCTGGCACTACCGGCAGCCCTGCGGTGGCCCATGCGATGAAACCTCCGTCTAGGTCGGTGGCATTGACAAGGCCGAGCCGATGCAAGGTTGCCGCCGCCAGGCTGGATTGGAAGCCTTCGTTGCAGATGAGGATCAGAGAACGGGACCGGTCGTTGATGGCCGGATGCCGCGATGGGGATGCCGGATCGCAGCGCCATTCCAGTGAGTTGCGGGGCAGCACCAGGGCGCCGGGGATCAGCCCGCTGGCCCGGCGCTGGTCGTCGCCACGAATGTCGATGAGCAAGGCACCCGTGGCCTGCGCGGCGAGAGCTTCGGCCGGCCCGGGGCGAAGCGGCAGCACACTTCTGGCTTCAGCCAGCAGATCGTCCACGGTCATCCTGTGTCCCCGGAAGTTGCCGGTGTCGTTGCGCCGGCGATGGACGCCGGGCAATGATCTCCGCATCGGTTGAATCACGTAACCCCGAGTGCCGACGGTTGCGTACTTCCCCTCGGCAGCATCGGCGGGAGAGCCTGGGTGGTCGCCCGGCATGGGCATCACCTCGCTGGCAGTGCACGCGCCTGGGGGCCTTCCCGGGACGGAGTCACGT
>DASYXX010000763.1:0-2677 GCA_035934395.1 Streptosporangiaceae bacterium | reverse complement strand
GCCGGCCCGCCGCCCGCCCGGCGCACCGCCTCGATGTAGCGGGGGTCGTGCACGAGCTCGAGCTCGGAGTCGGTGGCGGGAGCCGGCTGCTCGACCGCGACCCCGGGCTCGCCGAGCAAGCCGAACGCGCGGGCGAGCTCGATCGTCAGCTCGACCCGGACCGGCGCCAGCGGATGGCCGGGCCCGAAGTCATAGCCGGTCAGCCGGTCGTCCCAGGCCAGGTGGAGCGTGCAGGTCATCCGGTCATCCTCTCAGCGACCCCGGTGAGCTTCCATTGAGATCATGGGGGGCGCCGGCCCACAGTGTGGTCACGGGCACGCCAAGCTCGGCGAGCAAGCGGCGCAGCAGCGGCAGCGAGACGCCGACCACGTTGCCGTGATCACCGTCGATTCCGTCGACGAACCAGCCGCCACGCCCGCTGAGCGTGAACGCTCCCGCCCCGCGCAGCGGCTCGCCGGAGGCGACGTAGGCCGCGATCTCGTCGCCGGACGGCTCGCCGAAGCGCACCGCGGTGGCGGCGACGGCGGCCGCCCGCCGGCCTGCCGCGACGTCGACCAGGCAGTGCCCGGTGAGCAGCGTTCCGGTCCGGCCCGACAGCTCGTGCCACAGCGCTGTCGCCTCCTGTGCGGACCGCGGCTTGCCCAGCGCGCTGCCGTCGAGGTCGAGCATGGAGTCGCAGCCGATCACCAGCCCGCGATCGAGCCCGGCCGCGACCGCGTCGGCCTTGGCCCGGGCCAGCAGCGCGACCAGCTCGGCCGTGGTGTCGGCCCGGTACGCGCTCTCGTCGACCCCGCTGACGATGACCTTGGGGTCGAGCCCTGCGCTGCGCAGCAGCGCCAGCCGGGCCGGCGATGCTGACGCGAGCACGAGTTCGGTCACGCGCGGAAGGTTACCGGCTGGCAGCGGGGCTGAGCCCGCCATGAACCGGTCCAGCTCGGCGGCGTCGCGCGCCCAGGGTTGGCGGCCGGTTTCGGACGACGCCAACTCGGCTCTGGACGTGTCCGAAATTCGGACAGTGCGACCTTTTCACAAGTTCCGTGTCGTAAAACTAGACAAACTAACCTGGTTACTCCCTGGTACTTGTGAAAAGGTTGCTTGCTCAGCGGAAGGCCACCGGACCGAAACCTGGCATTCGCCGGTTTACACCGGGGTCACCCGCTCGCTGGCCGCCCCCAGGGCCCGGCGGTCACGACGACCGGGTCCCGGTCCATGACGTCAGAGGTCGTCCGAGCCGTCGCCGCAGACGTCGAGCCAGAGGTCGCCGGGGAGGGCGAGCAGCCGCCGCAGAATCGACCGGTCGAGCGCCATGGCGTGCTCGGTGGCGTGCGAGGCGGCGAAGCAGTACCAGTTCGCCTCGTAGCCCGCGTCGGCCAGCTCCCACAGCCGCGCGGTCACCGGTTCCAGGATGGAGAGGAGCCGGCGCAGGTGCACGCTGATCTCGACGTCGGGCTCGACGTGCGGGCTGGAGCTGATCAGCCACAGCGAGTAGCCGCGGGTGCGCGGTGCCCGGCGGCGGCTGACCGGGGTGTCGGCCTCGAACGCGGTGGCGGGCTGCAGCCCAAGCCGGCGGGTGACGGCCGCGGCGGTCAGCGCCGCGTCGTAACCGGCGAGGCGGAACGTCACCTTGGTCAGCATCTCGGCCAGTATCAGGACCCGGGCCGACCTGCGCCAACCGATTTAGGCGGGGGTGTAGCGGGCGGGGGAGTGGGTCGCCCGGGTGCTCGAGGCCGAGGACCGGCGGCTCACCGAGGCGCGCCGGGGCATGCCGGACGCGGCCGGCCTGGTGATCGCCGGCGATCACGCGGTCCCGAGGCCACCGCGGAGCAGATCCGGGCGCGCATCGCGATGCTCCGTCGCTGGGCGGCGTCAGGCCGCTGACCGGTCCCTCGGGTCAAGATGCCAGCCCTGAGCGCGTGCAGGCGTCGATCAGCCGGGCGTGGGTGGCCTCCAGCCTGCGCACCACGATGCCGGTCACGCGTCGGCTGAGGTTGTAGCCGAGGGTGGGATCGGAGTCGCAGGCCGAGCGCACTCCGCGGGCGTCGAACTCGAACGCCTGCATGGGCTGCGTGGTCACGGCGCCGAACCGCAACAGATACGGCGGCGGCAGCAGGCACGACACCCCGGCGACGTCGCCGCGGCCGAGGGTCTCGATCACCAGTCGGCCCCGCCCGGGCACCATGGTGTCGACCACGACCTGGCCGGCGTCGATGAGCCAGAACCGGTCGGCATGCTCGTCCTCGTCGAACAGCCGCCGCCCGCTCGGCACCGCGACGTGCCAGCACAGGGCGGCTAGCGTGTCCAGATGATGGTCGGGCAATCCGCGCAGGAACGGCTGCGCGCCCAGTACCGACTTCTCCAGCGTGGTCATGCTGCCCCCCGGGTCCGTTGTCCCGCCCGCTACGGGACCTACCCTGCTCCGTCCGGGCAAGAACAGGTATCCCGACCCCGTCGAAGGGCTACCGCATGAAACGTTCCTACCTGGCGGCCGCCACGGCCGCTGAGATCGATGATTCGCCAGACGGTGAGGTCATCGGGCGATCACGCTCCGAGCCTGAGCTGTTCGCGCTGCTGTTCGAGCGGCATTCGGCCAGCATCGGCCTGTACGCTGCCCGCCGTCTCGGGCCGGGCCCGGCGGAGGACATCGTCGCCGAGACGTTCCTCGAGGCGTTCCGGCACC
>DASYXX010000742.1:0-3577 GCA_035934395.1 Streptosporangiaceae bacterium | reverse complement strand
CTGGTGCGGATGATCAATCGAGATCCGGCCGTCAACCGCCGCCGGGTGCTGCTGGCCGTGGGCGGCGTGTCGCTGATCAGCGCCCTGATTCCGCGGCTGCATGAGCCCCGGCCCGACGGCCCCGGGTCCGCCGGTCGCGGTCGGCACCCGCAGCCCCGCCACGGGCAGCCCAGCCCCGGGCAGGCTCGCCCCGCCGCCGCTCCGGCGTACCCGTCAGACCGGCCGCTCTACTACATCGACCACGCCGACAAGGCGATCGCGCTGACCATCGACGACGGCCCCAGCCCGGTTTACACGCCGCAGATGCTGGACCTGCTCGCCGAATACCACGTGACCGCCACGTTCTCCATGGTCGGCATCCACGTGGCGGCCTACCCCCAGCTCGCTCGCGCGGTCGCGGAGGCCGGGCACCGCATCGCCAACCACACCTGGACCCATGCCGACCTCGCGGCCCTGCCCGCCCGCGGCGTGCACGCCCAGCTCGGCCGCGCCAGCGACGCGATCCACGCCGCGACCGGCGCGCGCCCGGCCCTGTTCCGGGCTCCCTACGGAGCGTGGACGCCGGCCGTGATCAGGCAGTGCGAGCAGATGAGGATGCTCCCGGTGGACTGGTCCGTCGACCCTCGCGACTGGGCGCGGCCCGGGGTGCGCCACATCGTGCGCGACATCATGGACAAGACCCACCCCGGGTCGATCATCCTGGAGCACGACGGCGGCGGCAACCGTTCCCAGACCGTGGCCGCGCTGCGGATCGTCCTGCCGCGCCTGCTCGCCGAGGGCTATCAATTCCAGACTCCGTAACGCAGTCGGGGGGTTGCGACGGTGGTCGATCGCCCGTCGACACGACGGCTAGCCTGCGCAGCGGCGGATGTCAGAGGCGTGTGGGAGCCTGGTGGCCACGAGGCAGCAAGCCTGGCGGGAGGCACCGGGTTATGAGTGAGTCGCCGCCGGGCCAGGACCGGCACAGGGCGTTCTGGGAATTTCTCGATGGCAAGCGGCCCGCGCCGCCCGCCGCCGCAATGCTGGGCTGGGAGCTGTCGTGGGTGGCGCCCGAACGGGGCGAGATCGAGGTCTTCTTCGATGCCCACCAGGGCTTCGCCAACCCGATGGGCAACGTGCAGGGCGGTTTCCTCGCGGCGATGCTCGACGACACGCTCGGGCCCGCGCTCGTGGCCACGCTGGCCGACGGGGAGTTCGCGCCGACCCTGGAGCTGAAGGTCAGCTTCCTGCGCCCCGCCGCCCCGGGCCGGCTCACCGGCACCGGCCGGGTCGTGCACCGCGGCGGCACCATCGCGTTCCTGGCCGGGGAGCTGCGGAACGAGGCCGGCGAGGTGCTGGCGACGGCGACCGCGACCGCCCGCATCGTCCGGACCGCCCCGGAGCGGTGACCTCGACCGAGGCCGACGCTAGCTGGCGCGCTTGTAGGCGCGGACGGCGAGCGGAGCGAACACGATGAAGATCCCGGCCAGCCAGGCCAGGCTCTTCCACAGGTTCGCCTCGATCGGCTGGTGGCCAAGCGCCAGCGCGCGCATGGTGTTGATCACGAACGTGACCGGCTGGTTGTTGGCGAACGCCTGAAGCCAGCCGGGCATGGTCGAGATCGGCACGAACGCGGAGCTGAGGAACGTGAGCGGGAACAGCCAGATCAGCCCGAACGCCTGCACCGACTCCTCGTCACCGATGGCCAGGCCGGTGAACGCGGCGATCACGCAGATCGCCACCCCGAATACGACCGCGAGCACGATCATGAGGATCGCCGGGCCGGCGCCGTTCTGGAACCGGAAGCCCACCGCGTACCCCACGGCCAGGACGATCAGGATCGTGATCGTCATCCGGGCGGTGTCGGCGACCAGCCGTCCGGCCAGCACGGCCGAGCGCGCCATGGGCATCGACCGCAGCCGGTCGATGACGCCCTTCTTGAGCTCCTGGGCCAGCGCGATCGCCGTGCCGAACGTGGCGAACGCCGCCGTCTGCCCGATGATCCCCGGCATCAGGAAGCTGACGTAGCCGCCATGGATGCCTGGCACGGCGATGGCGCCGCCGAACACGTAGCGGAACATCAGCACGAAGATCACCGGCTGGATCACGGTGAACACGATGTAGGCCGGGACCCGCATCCAGACCAGCAGGTTGCGCTGGGTGATGGCGAGCGTGTCGCTCACCGCCCAGCGCGCCTGGGTGAGGGCGGTGGGGGAGGCGGGCGCGCCGGGAGCGCCGGCCTGCACGGCGACGGCGCTCACCGGGACACCGCCTTCGCTGCGTCGCGGCTTCGTCTGCGCCCGCGCTTGCGGCCGCCGTTCTGTCCGTCCTCCTCGGCTGCGTGACCGGTCAGGGCCAGGAACACGTCGTCAAGCGACGGCCGCCGCAGCCCGAGGCCATGCGTCTGTACCCCCGCCGCGTCCAGGCTGCGCACCGCGTCGATGAGCGCGTCGGAGCCGCGGCCGCCGACCCCCAGGTTGATCACGCCGGTCTCCTTGTCCACGTGCGGCTCTCCCTCGCCCAGGCTCGCGATCGACGCGGCCGCGTCGCTGAGCCGGTCGCGGTCGGGCACCGTGAACTCGATCACGTCCCCGCCGATCCGGCCCTTCAGCTCCTCAGACGTGCCCGCGGCGATGACCTGGCCGTGGTCGATGACCACGATCTCGTCGGCCAGCTCGTCGGCCTCATCCAGGTACTGGGTGGTCAGCAGCAAGGTGGTCCCGCCCGCGGCGAGCGACCGGATGATCTCCCACATGCCCAGCCTCGACCGCGGGTCGAGGCCGGTGGTCGGCTCGTCCAGGAACAGGACCTTGGGCCAGCCGACCAGGCTCGCCGCCAGGTCAAGGCGGCGCTGCATGCCGCCCGAGTAGGTCTTGGCCGTCCGGTCCGCGGCGTCGGCGAGGTCGAACTGGTCCAGCAGCTCGACCGCGCGGCTGCGAGAGGTCGCCTTGCCCAGGTGGTAGAGGCGCCCGACGATCTCGAGGTTCTCCCGCCCGGTGAGTTCCTCCTGGATCGCGGCCGACTGCCCGGACAGGCCGATCAGGCGGCGGACCGCGGCCGCCTCCCGCACCACGTCGCGGCCCTCCACCAGCGCCCGCCCGCCGTCCGGACGCAGCAGCGTGGTCAGGATCCGCACCGCGGTCGTCTTGCCCGCGCCGTTCGGACCGAGCACCCCGAGTACCGTTCCCTGCGGCACCGAGAGGTCGATGCCGCGCAGCGCCCGGACTTCTCCGAACGATTTGACCAGTCCCTCCACCAGGATCGCCGGCCCCGAGCTCCCCTGTACCACGCTGTCCTCCTGATCTCCGCCTCGCCATTCCGCCCACCGAACCTATCGGTAGAACCGGGCCGGGGGCGAACCAAAAAGCCCACATACGATGTATCGCGTTAGCTCGAGAGTGTCAAGTAATATCTCGAGCGGATCCGGCTGACGGGCTATGCGGGCGCGCAGCGGAGGTAGGGGGCGGGCTCGGGGCGGAGGCAGGGGGCCGCGGGTCAGGGCGCGAGCGGAGGCAGGGGGCCGGGGGATCGGGGCGGTGGAGGCGGGGGCCGGGGGATCGCGGCGGCAGGGGGCAAGGGCCGCGGGATCAGGGGGGTA
>DASYXX010000720.1:0-3099 GCA_035934395.1 Streptosporangiaceae bacterium | reverse complement strand
GACGATCGAGAACTTCGCGCTGGGGTTGGCCTTGGCCGCCGTTTGGGTGGCCTGGCCCATCAGGAACCCGTTGGTGACGATGATCCCGCACTTCCGGCCCAGGAGCACCGTGATGTTCGAGGCGTAGTCGGAGGTCGTGGTCGACAGCAGGTACTTGTACGTGATGTTGCTGTTGGCCGCCGCCGCGGCCTGGATCCCCTGGTAGATCGCCTGGTTGAACGACTTGTCGTTGATGCCGCCGGAGTCGGTGACCATGCAGGCGAGGAACTTGCCGCCGGCCGCCGCGCCGGTACTCGATGACGTGGATGTCGTCGGCGTGGAGCTGGTGGTGGAACTCCCGGACGACCCGCAGGCAGCTGCGAGTAGCGCCACCGCCGCCAGACCCGCTACAATCCGGACATTTGCTCTCAAAATCGTGTACCTCCTCTGGCCCCGGCGCCCCCCGAAACGCCGAGAGAACGACCGGCTTGATGGCTGGCCCCCCGGCCGGCTTGGGCAGGGATATCCGTCCAGACCCCCCTGGGTTGCCCGAAGGTTAGTCCGGTGCAGCCTTGCGGGGAAGCCCGCAGCCGGGGTCCTGGCTGCGCTGTTGCGAAATCGAGACCGATTCGCGTTCTCTGCCTGCCCGCCCCTGCGTGCGCCGTTGCGAGATCGAGACCGGCTACTCTGGTCCCGCCGGCCGGCTGCCTCGTCCGTGATCTGGGGCTGCCGGGCCCCGAGCGGCGAGCGGGGAGACACTGTGAGCGAGCTGCCGGGCGCGGCGCCGCCTGGTAGCGAGCGGGGAGACACTGTGACGATCGACTGGCCCGCGCTCCGTGCCTCGGCCGCGGCGGCCGCGGGCCGGGCGTACGCGCCGTACTCGCGGCTGCGCGTCGGCGCGGCCGGCCTGGCCTCGGACGGCCGGATCGTTCTGGGGTGCAATGTGGAGAACGCGTCCTACGGGCTGACGCTCTGTGCCGAATGCGGACTGGTCTCCGCCCTGCACGCTGGCGGGGGCGGGACCCTGGTCGCGGTCAGCGTGGTGGCCGCCGACGGCGACCCGCTGGTCCCGTGCGGCCGCTGCCGTCAGCTGCTGCTCGAGTCGGGCGGGCCGGGCCTGCTGGTCGATGCCGAGGGCGGGCCGCGTGACCTCGGGTCGCTGCTGCCGTCCGCGTTCTCCGCCGCCGACGTCACGACCAGGCGAGACGTCGATGCCTGACGCCGTAGAGCTCATCCGTGCGAAAAGGGACGGGCGGACGCTCACCGGCGACGAGATCCGCTGGCTCATCGCCGCCTACACCGACGGCGCGGTCGCGGACGAGCAGATGTCCGCCCTGCTCATGGCCGTCTACTTCCAGGGCCTCGAGCCCGGCGAGCTGCGCGCCTGGACCGCGGCCATGGTCAGCTCCGGGGAGCGCCTCGACCTGGGCGCGGTGCCTGCGCCCACGGTCGACAAGCACTCCACCGGCGGGGTGGGCGACAAGGTCTCCCTGATCCTCGCCCCGCTGGTCGCGAGCTGCGGGGCGGCCGTGCCGCAGCTGTCCGGGCGCGGCCTCGGCCATACCGGCGGCACGCTGGACAAGCTGGAGTCGATACCCGGCTGGCGGGCCGCGCTTCCCGTCGCCGAGATGATCGAGGTGCTTCGCGAGGTTGGCTGCGTGATCTGCGCGGCAGGGCCCGGGCTGGCCCCCGCGGACCGCAGGCTCTACGCGCTGCGCGACGTCACGGGAACGGTCGAGTCGATCCCGCTGATCGCCAGCTCCATCATGTCCAAGAAGATCGCCGAGGGCACGGCGGCGCTGGTGCTCGACGTCAAGGTGGGCCGCGGAGCGTTCATGCCCGAGCTCGCGGCGGCGCGGCTGCTGGCGCAGACGATGGTAGGCCTGGGTCACGAGGCCGGCGTGCGCACCGCAGCGCTCCTGACCAGCATGGACACCCCGCTCGGCCGCGCCGTCGGCAACGCCGTCGAGGTCGAGGAGGCGGTGGCGACGCTGCGCGGCGAGGGACCGCCCGATCTGGTCGAGGTGACGCTGGCGCTGGCCCGCGAGATGCTCGCGCTGGCCGGCCTCGACGCGGATCCCGCCGCGGCGCTCACCGACGGCCGGGCCCTGGAGCGTTACCGCACCATGATCGCGGCACAGGGGGGCGACCCCGACGCCGCGCTCCCGCGCGCCCGGCATGCGCAGGTCGTGAGCGCCGCGGAGTCGGGGTGGCTGCGAGGGCTCGACGCGCGCGCGGTCGGCGTCGCAGCCTGGCGCCTCGGTGCCGGGCGGGCGCGCAAGGAGGACCCGGTGAGCGCCTCGGCCGGGGTGCTCTGCCTGGCCAAGCCCGGCGAGCGGGTCGAGGCCGGCCAGGCGGTCCTGGAGCTTCGGGCCGACGACGAGTCCCGGTTTGCCCGGGCGCACGAGGCACTGGCGGGTGCCCTGGAGATCGGCCCCGAGCCGCCCGAGGCCGCGCCGCTCGTCATCGAGCGGATTGCGGAGGCGTAGGCGCCGGCAGGGGCCGGCCTGATCACCCTCGGCGAGCGATGCACCCCGCATCGGCGCCTGCTTACGGTCGGGCTGTGCCATCTGCTCCCGCGGCAGGGGGACCGTCGCGCCTCATCGGCGGGCGTCGCCGGCTCGCGCTCGGCGGGCTGGCCGCGCTCCTTTCTGTGCTGCTGGTCGCGGGACAGCCGCGGCCCGCGGCCGCGGACGGAGACGGGACCGGCGACTGCTACTCGGTTACCACGTGCTATACCCCGCAGCAGATCGAGGTGGCGTACGGCGTCTGGCCGCTGCTCCTGCAGGGCTTCGACGGCCGCGGCGAGACCGTGGTGATGCCCGAGCTCGCCGAGCAGCAGCCGGACCCGCCGATGGTCAGCGACATCCGGCAGGACCTGGCGGGATTTGACCAGCGTTTCGGCCTGCCTGCCGCGCGGCTCGAGGTCACGACGAGGTTCGCGCCCGGCGCCTCGCGGTGGCTGTCCTTCTACGAGGAGACGCTGGACGTCGAGATGGTGCACGCCATCGCCCCGTCCGCCACCATCGACGTGGTCCTGTTCTCGCTCTCGGCCACGGCCAGCGCCGGCCGCGTGATCTCAAACCTGACCGACATCGTGCGGCTGGGCACCGCTCACGG
>DASYXX010000705.1:0-12645 GCA_035934395.1 Streptosporangiaceae bacterium | reverse complement strand
GTGGCGATCTTCAACCTGATGGAGGACGCGGCCACCGCGGAGATCTCCCGGTCCCAGGTCTGGCAGTGGCTGCACAACGACGTGACGCTGGCCGAGGGCCAGCAGGTGACCAGGGATCTGGTGGAGCGGCTCATCGGCGAGGAGCTCGGCCTGATCCGCGAGCAGTACGGCGCCGCGTTCGACGCGGCCCAGTTCGACCAGGCCGTGGCCCTGTTCACGGAGGTCGCCCTGGCCGACGACTACGCCGAGTTCCTCACCATCCCCGCCTACGAGCGCATGCCGTAGTCGTGACCGTTCCGCGCGGTGGCGTTACGACCATTGACTTGTCTTGCCTGGCAAGACATCATGTGAGACATGTCCGGTGCGGGAGGGCTGACCGAACTCCGCCGCGGAGTCCTCGGGCCCTGTGTGCTGGCGCTGCTGCAGCTTCGGCCGCGGTTCGGCCTCGAGCTCGTCCGTGACCTCGCCGGAGCCAACGGCCTGCTGACCAGCGACGGCACCGTCTACCCGCTGCTGAACCGGCTGCGCGACGCCGGCCTGGTGACCAGCGAGTGGCGAGCCGACGAGGGCGAGCGGGCCCGGCGGTACTACTCGATCACGGACGCGGGGCAGGAGAGCCTGACCGCGTTCCGCGCCGAGTGGGCCCAGTTCGCCGAGACCGTCGCCTCGGTGCTCGATCACCAGCATCCCGCGGACGACCATCCCGCCTCGGTCGCCGCGGGTCAGAACGGACCGCCGCCATGACAGACACGGCCCTCGACCATCCGCTGGTGCGCGGCTACCTCCGCGACCTGGACCGCGCCCTGGCCAGCCTGCCTGCCGCGCAGGCGCGCGAGCTCACCGAGCAGATCACCGCCCACCTCGACGACGCACTCGGGCCGGGTTCCCCGGATCAGGAGATCGCCGCGGTCCTGCGGCGGCTCGGCTCTCCCGCCGACCTCGCGGCCGAGGCGGGCGCGGGCGTCCCGGATGCCGCCGCACCCGGAACGGCGCCTCAAGGCGGCGGTGTGCAGCTGCGACTGCGGTGGCCCCGGCTCGGGTGGCGCCGGTGGGCGATGATCGGCGCTGCCCTGGCCCTCGTCGGCACCGCCGCGGGTTACTGGATCGCGATGGCCACCGCACCCGCGCTCCAGTTCGGGACGTCCTACGCCTGGTGGTATCCCCAGGACCGCTCGCGGGCCGTGGATACCCAGGCGGACGGCGCCCAGCAGACCACCATTCCCATTCGCTCCGGTCAGCAGCAGGGCTACGTCGTGACGGTGTACAACCCGAGCGGCTGGACGCAGACCGTCCTCGGCGCGGCACCAGACAGCGGGAGCGCCCCCGGCAATCCGGAGAACGCGCTGGTCAGCGTCGCCACCTCCGATCCCAACGTGTTCCCCCCACCGAACTACGCGCTGCCCGAGTCGATCCCGCCGTATCAGTCCCGGGCGGTGCGCGTCATGTGGGTGTCCACGGTGTGCCTGGAGGCGGGCAGCGCGGAGGGAACAGACCAGCTGACGCTGCGGGTCCGCGTGGGCTGGCTCACCCGCACCGAGGTGATCCAGTTGCCTGAGGGTTTCTACGTCTCCGGGCCCAGTCAGGGCCCCTGCACGTGAGCGGGCCATGACGCCGTCCGCCCGCCCCGGATGTGACACGACGGCCGGCGCCGAGAGATGCTGAGGGGAGCACCGCAGGCAGGAGGCCCGCCCATGCAGCACGTCGCCGGTCATCAGGGCCCGGCCGCGCTGGTCGGCCGGATGACGCAGATCTGCGGGCCCGACGGCGTGATCACCGACCCGCTGGCGCTGGCCACCTACGAGTGCGACGGGCTCACCGCGCACCGCAGCTCCCCCGGCCTGGTCGTGCTGCCGACCACGGCCGAGCAGGTGGCCGCGATCGTCACCGCGTGCGCCGCGGCCAGAGTCCCGTTCGTCGCGCGCGGCTCCGGCACCGGCCTGTCCGGCGGGGCCCTCCCCCGGTCCGACGGCGTGCTGATCGTCACCTCGCGGATGCGCAGGATCATCGCGATCGACGCCGAGAGCCGCCGGGCGATCGTCGAGCCCGGCGTGACCAACCTGGCGGTGAGCAAGGCGGCCCAGCCGTTCGGGCTGTTCTACGCGCCCGACCCGTCCAGCCAGGTCGTCTGCTCGGTCGGCGGCAACGTGGCGGAGAACTCGGGCGGGGCGCACTGCCTGAAGCACGGCTTCACCGTGCATCACGTGACCGGCCTGGAGATCGTCACCCCGGACGGGGAGCTGACCTGGCTCGGCGACGGCACCGGCGCGGCGCCCGGTTACGATCTCCTGGGCGCGTTCACCGGCTCTGAGGGCACGCTCGGCATCGTCACCAAGATCGTCGTGAAGCTGACCAGGATCCCGGAGGCGGTGACCACGCTGCTGGCCGCGTTCAGGACCATGAGGGCCGGCGGCGCCGCGGTGTCCGCGATCATCGGCTCCGGGATCCTGCCCGGCGCGATCGAGATGATGGACGCGCTCGCGATCGAGGCCGCCGAGGCCGCGGTCGCGTGCCGGTATCCCGACGGCGCGGGCGCGGTGCTGATCGTCGAGCTGGACGGCCCGGCGGCCGACGTGGCCAGGGAGACGGCCGCCGTGCGGGCCATCTGCGAGCGCGAGGGAGCCTACGAGATCCGCGCGGCCCACGACGCCGCCGAGCGCGCCGCGATCTGGACCGGGCGCAAGTCGGCGTTCGCGGCCGTGGGCCGGATCAGCCCGGCCTATATCGTGCAGGACGGCGTGGTGCCGCGGACCGCGCTGCCGGAGGTGCTGGACCGGATCGCCGAGCTGTCCGCGTCGTCGGGGATCAGGGTCGCCAACGTCTTCCACGCCGGTGACGGCAACCTGCACCCGCTGGTGCTGTTCGACGACGCCGAGCCTGGGGCCGAGGCCGCCGCGGAGGTGGTGTCCGGCGAGATCCTCGACCTGTGCATCTCGCACGGCGGGTCGATCACCGGCGAGCACGGCGTGGGCGTCGACAAGTCCAAGTTCATGCCGAAGATGTTCGGCCCCGGCGACCTGGACACCATGCAGCTGCTGCGCTGCGCCTTCGACCCGGCCGGCCTGTGCAACCCAGGCAAGATCTTCCCGACGCCGCGGCTGTGCGGCGAGGTTCCCGGCGTCCGCCGCGCGCCGCCTCCGCTGGTGGCCTCCGGGACGCTGGAGCAGTTTTGATATCCGTAACGCAACGCCGTCCGGCTGGCCGGTCATGACCGCTGGCCCGGCGCCGGAGGCGCTCGCCAAGGCCTGCTCCGACGTGCGCGAGGCCGGGCCGGATGACGCGGTGGCCGGGGTGGCGCCGCGGTTCGTGGCCAGCCCCGCGGACACCGGCGAGGCCGCAGCGGTGCTGCGTGTCGCCGCGGCCGAGGGCATGACCGCGGTCCCGCGCGGCGGCGGGACCAGGCTCGCCTGGGGCAGCCCGCCGGTCAGCTGCGACCTGGTGATCGATACCCGCCGCATGAACCGGGTCCTCGAGCACGCGGCCGGGGACCAGGTGGTCCGGGCGCAGGCCGGGGTCGCCCTGGATCAGCTCGCCGGGCTGCTCGCCCGGGCGGGCCAGCGGCTCGCGCTCGACCCCCCGCCGGGTGCCGCCCCCGCCGCCGACGGACGCGGCGGGGGCGGGGGCGGCACCGCCTCTGGAACCGTCGGCGGGCTCCTGGCGACCGGCGTGGCCGGCCCGCTGCGGCTGCGTTACGGCACCCCGCGCGACCTGGTGATCGGGATGACCGTGGTGCGCGCGGACGGGACCGTGGCCTCATCCGGCGGCAAGGTCGTGAAGAACGTGGCCGGCTACGACCTCGGCAAGCTGTTCGCCGGGTCGTACGGCACGCTCGGGCTGATCGCCGAGGCGGCGTTCCGGCTGCATCCGCTGCCCGGCGCGGCGTCGTTCGTCACCCTCGACCGCGCGGACGCGGCCGCCGCCCACGCGGCGATCGCGGCGGCGGCCGGCTCGCCGCTCGCGCCGTCGGCGGCGGAGATCGACCGCCCGTCCCGGCGCGCCCCGTTCCGCGTCGGCGTGCTGCTCGAGGGCGACCCGGATGGCGTGGCCGAGCGCGCCGCGCGGATGACCGAGCTGCTGGGCGGCTCGGCCGCGTCGGTGTCGCCGGCCCCGCCGGCCTGGTGGGGCCGGGGCGCCGCGGCCGCCGCACACGGCACCCTGATCAGGATCGCGTTCTGGGCCGCCGAGCTGACCAGGGTTCTCGCCGCCATCGACGCCGGGGCCGCCGCGGCCGGGCTCGACCCCGCGGTCAGCGGCTCCGCCGCGGCCGGGGTGATCCACGCCGCGGTGGACGAGAGCGCGCCCCCGGCCGCGATATCAGATTTCGTGCTGGCCTTGCGCGCCGCCGTCGCGGCGCCGCCCGGCGCCTCCGCCGACGGGCCTCCCGCCCGGGCCAGCGTCGTGGTCCTGCACGGCCCCGCAGACGCTTGCATGGCCGCGGACCCGTGGGGCCCGGTGCCCGCGCTCGGCCTGATGCGGGCGGTCAAGGACCAGTTCGATCCCGAGCACCGGATGGCACCGGGCCGGTTCGCGGGAGGGATCTGAATGGGGACGGACCGGCCGGCGACGCCGCTCGACCCGTCGGGCGAGCTGCGCGGGCTGGCCGGCGACTGCGTGCACTGCGGGTTCTGCCTTCCTGCCTGCCCGACCTATCAGCTGTGGGGCGAGGAGATGGACTCGCCGCGGGGGCGGATCCACCTGATCACTCAGATCCTCGACGGCACCGAGGGCACCCGGGCCGCGGCCGAGCACCTGGACCGCTGCCTAGGCTGCATGGCCTGCGTCACCGCGTGCCCGTCGGGCGTCCGCTACGACCGGCTGATCGAGGCGGCCCGCGGCTGGGCCGAAGAGCCCACGGGCGTGCCGGGCCTCAATCTTGGGCGCGCCCCCGGCGGATCCGGCCCGGGAGCGCGGCCCGCGACCGGGCCGCGCACCGGCGCGCCGCTCCCGCCCCGGGCGCTCCGCGAGCGGGCGACGCGGGCGGTGATCTTTTCGGTGTTCCCGTACCCGCGCCGGCTCCGGATGGCGATTACCCCGCTCCGCGCCATCCAGCGGGCGCGGCTGGACTCGCTGCTGAACCGCAGCGGCCTGGCCGAACGGCTCTCTCCCGAACTGGCCGCGGCGCTGCGGCTGGCGCCTGATCCCCCGCCCGGCCGCGGCGGCCGGCCGCGACCTGCCGCCGGACGCCCGGCGCCGCGAGCGCTACCTGAGCGCGTCCCGGCCCGGTCAGCCCGCCGCGCCGTGGTGGGCATGCTCACCGGGTGCGTGCAGCGGGTCTTCTTTCCCCAGGTCAACGCCGCGACGGCGCGCGTGCTCGCGGCCGAGGGCTGCGACGTCGTCATCCCCGGGGGCCAGGGCTGCTGCGGCGCGCTGTCGCTGCACGGCGGCCGGCGAGCCGAGGCGGCCAGGTTCGCACGGCAGGCCATCGAGACGTTCGAGCGCGCCGGCGTGGACGCCGTCGTGGTGAACTCGGCGGGCTGCGGCTCGGCCATGAAGGAGTACGGGGAACTGCTGGCTGGCGACGCCGGATGGAGCGGGCGGGCCGCCGCGCTGGCCGGGAAGGTCCGGGACCTGAGCGAGTTCCTGGCGGAGATCGGCCCGGCCGCTCCGCGCTACCCGCTCCCTATCACCGCTGCCTACCACGACGCCTGCCACCTCGCCCATGCCCAGCGGATCACCGCGCAGCCGCGGGAACTGCTGACCGCGATACCCGGGCTGCGCCTAGCCGACATCGCCGACGGCAGCACCTGCTGCGGATCTGCGGGCATCTACAACCTGGTGCAGCCGGATGCCGCCCGCGAACTGGGCCGCCGCAAGGCGGGCAACGTCGCGGCTACCGGCGCGGACCTGCTGGTGGCGGGGAACCCCGGCTGCGCGATGCAGATCGCCTCGGCGCTCGCCGCACGCGGAGCCGCGATGCCGATGGCACACGTCGCCGAGGTGCTCGACGCTTCCATCCGCAACGCCGGCCCGGCTGCGCTGCTGCCCTGACCGCCCGGCATCGGCCGAGCCGGGCCCTGCAGGCCACGGGCCGCCGGGATAACTCTGGCCGACCGACGTGCCCGCTGGCTCCGTCCGCGCCCGGGACGCTGAGGGTGGCCCAGACCGCCTTCTTGTGAGCATCGAGCCTGGTCCAGCCCCAGGTGGCGGCGAGGGACTCGATGACGCACAGGCCGCGGCCCGCCTCGGCGGTCGGCTTCGGGGTCCCCAGGACGGGATGCCCGGCACCGGGGTCGGTGACCGCGCAGACCATCTCGCCCGCCCGGCGTAGCAAGATCAGCTCGACCCGGTCATGCGCCGGGCCATCGCGCGCCGCGCCGTTCGTGTCGCGGACGCCGTGGCACAGCGCGTTGGTGACGAGCTCCGACACGATCACCGCGGCATCCTCGGCGAGCACCAGCAGGCCCCAGCTCCCGAGGATCTGTCGGGTGAAGTCCCGTGCCGCTCCGGAGGCGGTCGCGCCCGGGTCCAGCGGACAGGAAGCGATCTGGCAGGCCCCGGGGGTAGGTGGCGGCACCGCTCGGAGCCACGTATCGTCCGGCAGGCTGGCGTGCGGAGGCTCCTGAACGAAGGGTCCACTCCCGGTCCGGACGGGAGTGCGGTGATGTCCTTGGGACATGTCAAAGACCTCGGGGCTGGTGCTGGGTGGGCGGACGAGCATCCGGTACCTTCGCTACGATGCCACCAGGGATGTGCATTTGCAAGTACTGATGCACGTGCATCCGGCACAACGCCCGACCCACCCGCCCCATAAGCATCACAGGGAGGTGCGGCATGCGGGATAAAGGTCTTAAAACACGCAGGGACGACGCCCGCCTGACCCTGGCACCCCGGGCCCGGCGGCCGTCAGGCTCTGCCTGACACTGCGTCGGGGGCCAGGTCCGACAGCCACGCGGGGCTCAGCTCGCCGTCGGCGACGATCACGGCCGGACCGGTCAGCAGGCTGGTCGTCTCGCCCAGGGTGACCACGAGCCGTCCGCCCGGCACGTCCACCGTCCACCGGCCCGCCGGGCCGGGCCGCTCGCCGCTGGCGGCCGTCTCGTTGCCGCGCTCCCGAGCCGCCGCCACGGCGGCCGCGACCGCGCCGGTCCCGCAGGACAGCGTGACGCCCGAGCCGCGCTCGTACACCCGCATCTCCAGGAGCCGGTCCCCCCGGACGCGCACCACCTCGACGTTGGCCCCATCGGGAAAACGGGCGGGGTCGACCACCGGCGGCGCGGACAGGTCCAAGCCCGCGACGGGCGCATCGACCACGCAGGCCAGATGGGGGTTCCCGAGCGAGACGGCCAGGCCGAGGCACTGCGTGCCGCCCACCACGGCCACGCTGCGCCCGAGCACGAGCGGGGCGCCCATATCAACAGTGATCTCGCCGCTCGCCTCCGCCCAGACCTGCCGCTGCCCGGCCCGCGTCGCGACGACGAAGGCGGGGGCGTCGGCCAGGCCGTGGGCCAGCAGGTACCGGGCGAACACCCGCAGGCCGTTGCCGCACATCTCGGCGACGCTGCCGTCGGCGTTGCGGTAGTCCATGAACCACTCGGCCTCGGCCAGTGCTGGCCCGGGGTGACCGTCCCCCCGGATCTCGGCCACCCGGACGGCCCGCAGGATCCCGTCCGCGCCCAGCCCGGTGTGCCGGTCGCAGAGACCAGCGACGAACTCCGGCGACAGCTCGAGAGCGCCGTCGGGATCTGGGAGGATCAGGAAGTCGTTTCCCGTTCCGTGGCCCTTGGCAAACCGCATGCCCTGATCGTATCCAGGGCCCGGCCAGCCAGGTCCTCGCTGCTCAGGCCCGCGCTGCCGTGGTTACCACCCGCGGCCGGCAGCCACTCGACCCTGGGGTCCCGCCGGAACCACGACTCCTGGCGGCGCGCGAACCGCCGCGTGGCCCGCACCGTCTCGGCGGCCGCCTGCTCCTGCGACCACCCTCCGTCCAGGAAGCGCAGCACCTGGGCGTAGCCGAGCGCACGGCTCGCGGTCCGGCCGCCGCGCAGGCCCGACGCCTCGAGCGAGCGGACCTCCGCCACGAATCCCGCCTGCCACATCCGGCGCACCCGGTCGGCGATGCGCTCGTCGAGCAGTGCCCTCGGCACCTGTACGCCGATCTGGACGGCAGCGTAGACGGACTCGTAGGCGGGCAGCGTCGCGCTGAACGGCCGGCCGGAGAGCTCGAGCACCTCGAGGGCGCGGACGATCCTGCGCCCGTTGCCGGGCAGGATCGCCGCGGCCGCGGCCGGGTCCACCCGGGCCAGCCTGGCGTGCAGCGCCGCGGCGCCGACCTCGGCCAGCTCGCCCTCCAGCCGCTCCCGCACCTGCGGCTCGGTACCAGGGAACTCGAGATCGTCGATGACCGCGCGCACGTAGAGCCCCGAGCCGCCGACGACGACCGGGATCTTGCCGCGCGCGTGGATGTCCGCGATGGCCTGACGCGCTAGCCGCTGATACTCGGAGACGCTCGCGGCCTTGGTGATCTCCCAGACGTCGAGCAGGTGATGCGGCACGCCGGCGCGCTGGCTCACCGGCAGCTTCGCGGTGCCGATGTCCATGCCACGGTAGAGCTGCATGGAGTCGGCGTTGACGACCTCGCCGCCCAGCGACTGGGCGAGCCGCAGCGAGAGCGCTGACTTCCCGGAAGCCGTCGGCCCGACGACCGCGATCACTGGCTGCGGCATGGCATCAGTAAATCAGCCAGGTAGCGGCCACTCCTGGGCTTTTGGTGCCCGCTGTCGTCGCCCAGGTGCGCGCGGGTCTTCTCCGGGATGAACCGCTGCGCAAGGCTCCGGTGGAACGGGTCAGTCACTCCGGCGGCGGGACCTGTCACGCTGGCGAATGGTCCGCCATGATGGTGGGGTGACAGAGCCCACCAAGCGGGTCGTTGTGCTCGCGCCGATGCGGCCGGAGCTCAAGGCCATCGTGGCGTCGGGTGGGCTGCGCGCCGCAACGGATGACCCGGTGTTCTCCCACGTCGGCGAGACAGGAGTGTGGTCGGTCGGGTCCTTCGTGACCGGCATGGGCCCTGCGCTCGCCCGAGAGGCGACCCGACGCGCGTTGCGCGCCGGCCCGGTCGACCACGTCATGGTCGTCGGCATTGCCGGCGGTCTCGACCCGGCGTTGACGGTGGGTTCCCTGCAGGTGCCGGCGCGCGTCCAGCTCTACCCCGACGGTCCCGAGTACCGCACGCACCCGCTCCCGGGCCGCACGGCAGAGGGCGGCCTGATGACGACCGACGGCCTCTTCGACGACGACGCCATCTGGAAACCGATCCTCGAACGCGGCTTCGGCGCTGTGGACATGGAGGCCGCCGGTGTGGGCGAGGTCTGCGAGGACGCCGGGGTCGCCTGGTCGGTCTACCGCGGCATCAGCGACCGCCCGGACGAGCACATCGTGGACCAGGCGGTGTTCGGGTTGAGCAAGCCGGACGGCTCGGCCGATCCGGTCGCGGTCGCCAAGTACCTGGCCCGCGACCCTCGCCGCGCCAAAGCCCTGGCGCATCTGAACCGTTGCATGCAGATGGCGGCGAAGCTCGCCGCCGACGCCGCGTTCGCCGATCTGGCGCGCAATTTGTAGTCAGCCGACTTCGGCCTCGGCCAGCTTCCCGCTCTCTTCCTCTCGACGGGCGATCACGTGGACGTCGATCGGCCGGCCGTCAGCCGCCGCCCTGGCGTCAATGTTGCACAGCACCAGCGCCCGCCAGCGGTTCGCCGCAGATCGAGGCCCGGCTGGGCCATGCCCCGATCACCGAGACCATGGACACTTACGGGCATCTCTGCCCTGACGAGGACACGTCGGTCCGCGAGGTCATCGAGTCGGCCTTTGATGACGTCATGGTGACGCGGGATGCCTCCGGCCAGCCTTTGACCAGGCAGGAGGCGAAGTTATGAGACATGGCATCAGTGTGGCAGCGGAGGGTATGCCCGTCCTCGGCGCGACCGCTCGGGTCGCACAAACGCGGGGCCCGGGGTCGTCCCGGGCCAGCACAGGGGGGAGCGATCATGGGGTTGCCATATGAGGCGCCATCGGGCGGATACGAAGACGACAGCACCGCTCCAGACGGCGACCGGCTCACCGACGACCTCACGACACCGGGGTACGACGGCTACAGCCACGACGCGGCATCGGCCGGCGGGTCCCAGGACGCCGATGAGTACGACTATGACGAGGACGACGACCTCGAGGACGACGACCTCGACGAGGGCGGCTTCGGCGGTCAGGCGGGCTGGGACCCCGGCGCCGGACGGACGGGTGGCACCGGCCGGATGTGACCCCGGCCAGGTGCGCGGAGTCGGCTAGGACGCGCACCGGCCAGCTGACACCGCGCGGCGCGGTTGCGCCGGAGGGCTGACACCCGCCGACGGCACCGGCCAGGCAGCCCGGCTCGTGACGATAGGCTCACCATCGAGCAAGGAGGGGGCCGGGCCTGCCGCGCCGCGGCACCTGCGCCTACGCGGGCCTGCCGATCGCCGGCATGCCGAGCAGTACCCCGCCTGCGGCGGAGCCGGCACCAGAACTGCCGCCGGTCGCGGCAGAACCCTCTCCGGGGGTGCCTCCCCGGCGGGCGGCCCATGCGTCACCGCCCCTGGTCCGGCGGACCGCGGTCGGCTCGCCGTCCGCGATCAGGAAGTGCGGCGCGGAGTGGGTTACAACGGTGGTGACCACGTCGCCGGGGCGCGGCCTGCTGCTGTCCCGGGAGGACACTGTGCCCCCTGGGGACACCCCAGACCCCGATGGCCCGGAACCCGCTGCGGCGCCAGCGGGCGCGAAATGCACCAGCCGGTTGTCGCGGGCCCGCCCGGACATCCGGTGCGTTATGTCGTCCTTTCTGCCCTCGCCGTCGGCGACCAGGACCTCGACCTCCCGGCCGGTGAACTGCAGGTTCCCTTCCAGCGAGGTCTCCTCGACCAGGGCGGTCAGCCGCTGGTACCGGTCGGCGACCACCTCGGCGGGCACCTGGCCGTCCATCGTCGCGGCGGGAGTGCCGGGCCGCACCGAGTACCGGAACGTGAACGCGCCGGCGAACCGGGCCCGCCGGACCAGGTCAAGCGTGTCGGCGAAATCGCGTTCGGTCTCTCCGGGGAAGCCCACGATGACGTCGGTGGTGATCGCGGCGTCCGGGATCGCGGCGCGGACCTTGCCGAGGATCGTCAGGTACTTGTCCCTGCGGTAGGCGCGCCGCATGGCCCGCAGCACGGCGTCCGAGCCCGACTGCAGCGGCATATGCAGCTGGGGCATCACGTTCGGGGTCTGCGCCATCGCGTCGATGACGTCGTCGGTGAAATCCCGGGGATGCGGCGAGGTGAACCGGACCCGCTCCAGCCCGTCGATCTCGCCGCAGGCGCGCAGTAGCTTCCCGAACGCGAGACGGTCGCCGAAGGCGGTCCCGTACGAGTTGACGTTCTGGCCCAGCAGCGTGACCTCGACCACGCCGTCCGCGACCAGCGCCCGGATCTCGGCGAGCACGTCACCCGGCCGACGATCTTCCTCACGGCCGCGCAGGCTCGGCACGATACAGAACGTGCAGGTGTTGTTGCAGCCGACGGAGATGGCGACCCAGGCGGAGTAGGCGGACTCGCGGCGGGCCGGCAGCACCGACGGGAAGCGCTCCAGCGACTCCAGGAACTCCACCTGCGCCCGCTGCTGCACCCGGGCCCGCTCCAGCAGCACCGGCAGCGAGCCGATGTTGTGCGTGCCGAACACCACGTCGACCCAGGGCGCCCGGGTCGTGATCAGCGCCTGGTCCTTCTGCGCCAGGCATCCGCCCACGGCGATCTGCATGCCGGGATGGGCGTTCTTGACCGGAAGCAGCTGACCCAGGTTGCCGTACAGGCGATTGTCGGCGTTCTCCCGGACCGCGCAGGTGTTGAAGACCACCACGTCGGGAGTGGCGCCCGCCGCCGCGGGCCGGTACCCGGCCTCCTCAAGCAGGCCCGCCAGGCGTTCGGAATCATGCATGTTCATCTGGCAGCCGTACGTGCGGATCTCGAAGGTAGCCCTGTGCTTCCCGCTCGCCGCGTCCTCCGCGGTGCTGGCCGATGATCTTCCTGGCATGGTGACGCTGCCTTCGGATAGCCGATAGTTCTCCGAACCGGTACCCGTAAAACTAGTCCCCCCGTCCAAACCAGGGATCCCGCTCTCCTGTCTCCGCTCGCTTCCGGGCGCTCGGCCTCCAGCTCGCTCACTGGATGATCCATAACGTTTCATCGTCGGCGGCCGCCATGTCCGCGATCTCCAGTGGGCGACCTGGCCCGGTGGTGCACCATATCCCTATGACACAGAGGGCGGGCACGGCTGAGGTCGCGAAGGGCAGCGCGGATAACGGCACGGAAACGGCCCGGAACGGGGCAGATACGCCGCCTGCGGTTCCAGCCATCTCGTTCGGCGCCTGGCCGTCCCCGATCACCGCGGCCGACGTGGCCCGAAGTCGGCTGCGGCTCGCCTACCCGCGGGTGATCGGCGGCGAGGTGTGGTGGCAGGAAACGCGTCCGGAGGAGGGCGGCCGGGTCACCGTCGTCCACCGCAGCGCCGGCGGCAAGCTAACCGACGTGCTGCCCGGACCGTGGAATGCCCGCACCCGCGTGCACGAGTATGGCGGCCTGTCCTACCTGCCGGTGCCCCGCGCGTCCACGCAGCCCGCCGCGGCCGGCGGCCGGGCGCCGCGCG